>NZ_JACJUZ010000035.1:0-50638 GCF_014299995.1 Sphaerospermopsis sp. LEGE 00249
GTGAAGAAAGCAGGGGAAGCAGGGGAAGCAGGGGAAGCAGGGGGAGAATATTAACTCCTGACTCCTGACTCCTGACTCCTGACTCCTGACTCCTATTCCCATTTCTGAAAGAAAATATTACAAAGTATTAAGAGCAGTAATAAATGCTCAACATAATGCCGGAGAATATTTTGCGGAAGGATAATTAAGTTTTTCAACTTATGTACTTTTGTTGAGTAAATGTGACTCACTTTGTACTAAGATGCAAAACAGTTATCAATCAAATCAAAGTCTTACCAGTTTCAAAACTGGTGTCATTAGTTTTGGAGGAATCCATTAATGAGTATCGTCACGAAGTCCATCGTGAATGCTGATGCAGAAGCTCGCTACCTCAGCCCCGGTGAATTAGATAGAATCAAAGGTTTTGTTGCTGGTGGCGCACAACGTCTCCGCATCGCTCAAGTATTGACCGACAACCGCGAGCGCATCGTTAAGCAAGCTGGCGATCAACTGTTCCAAAAGCGTCCTGATGTTGTTTCTCCCGGTGGTAACGCTTACGGTAAAGAAATGACAGCTACCTGTCTTCGTGACTTAGACTACTACTTGCGTCTTGTAACCTACGGAATCGTTTCTGGCGATGTCACCCCCATCGAAGAAATCGGTATCGTTGGTGTACGTGAAATGTACAAGTCCTTGGGTACTCCCATTGACGCTGTTGCTGGTGGCGTTGCTGCTATGAAAGCTGTTGCTTCTACCTTGTTGTCTGCTGAAGACGCATCTGAAGCTGGCGCTTACTTCGACTACGTTGTTGGTGCAATGTCATAGGTTACAGCTAATTAACTGCTGAAACTGAAAACTGTTGCAATCAATCTGGAAATAAGGAAATAACAACAATGCAAGACGCAATTACCTCTGTAATTAATTCCTCTGACGTTCAAGGTAAATACCTTGATACCGCTGCTTTAGAAAAGCTCAAAGGTTACTTCGCTACTGGTGAACTGCGCGTTCGTGCAGCTACAACCATCAGTGCTAACGCTGCTGCGATCGTTAAAGAAGCTGTAGCTAAATCCTTGTTGTACTCTGATATCACCCGTCCCGGTGGTAATATGTACACCACTCGTCGTTACGCAGCTTGTATCCGTGACTTGGATTACTACTTGCGTTATTCTACCTACGCTATGTTGGCTGGAGATCCTTCCATCCTCGACGAGCGTGTATTAAACGGCTTGAAAGAAACCTACAACTCCTTGGGTGTACCCGTAGGCGCTACCGTTCAAGCTATCCAAGCTATGAAAGAAGTAACTGCAAGCTTGGTTGGTCCTGACGCTGGTAAAGAAATGGGCGTTTACTTTGACTATATCTCCTCTGGCTTGAGCTAGGAGTAAGTTTGCACTTACTGCACTTATAATTTAGGTGCGGCTTGATTAAGGTCTGGAAATCAACCATGAGTTCTAGGTCGTTCTATTGCTTACTAAACATGAGTATTAGCGGTCTAGTGTTGATGTTTGATTTCCAGGCTTTGAAATGTAAGGAGTCAGGAGTCAGGAGTCAGGAGTCAGAATAATATTTAATTTATTTATTTATTTATTTTGGCTTGGTAGATGGAGATTTGACAACTGACGGCTAAATCATTTAAATCCTTACAGATAAATTAAAGATTTGCACTCAAGATTTTTGAGATAAAAAAGTTTTTCCAAACAAACACGGAGTTTAGAAAAAAATGGCTCGTTTATTTAAAGTAACTGCTTGTGTTCCTAGCCTAAGTCGCACTCGCACCCAGCGCGAATTACAAAATACTTACTTTACTAAGTTAGTTCCTTATGAAAACTGGTTCCGTGAACAACAACGGATTCAAAAAATGGGCGGTAAGATTGTTAAAGTGGAATTAGCAACTGGTAAGCAAGGTACAAATACTGGTTTGGCTTAATTTCTATACATACATCAGAGATTATTTTGGTAGATTTTTCAGGGGTCAGTGATGGCCTCTTTTTTTATAGCTATCAGCTATCAGCTATGAAACTATACTGACAGCGGAAAGTTGGTTAAGATGCAATTTGCAATGTGTTAGGTTCAGGGATAGATTCACCTTCTGCTTCCCAAGCTTCTAGGTACATTTCAATTACTTCTTCTCCATTTTTAATTGCTTCTTCACGAGTTTTTCCGTGAGTACAAGGCATGATTACAAGATGACTAAATTCGGGAATTGTAACTAGGAAAAGTTGGTCTTCCTTTGACCATTGAATAATCATACTGTATTGACTCATTAATTTTGCTCCTCTCCTAATTCTTCCAGTTCAGTTAATAACTTTGTTAATTGCTTTTCTAAGTAAAGTGGAACATCATCTCCATCTTTACCTGGAATTGTTAATGTTTTCCTCAGTAAAGGATGTTTCCATCTTTCATGACTGCCTTTCCCACGCTTTGGTAGATACACAAACCCTTTACGTGCAATCTCGGCTTTTAGCTCCCGAATTTTTCTGGGCATTTATTCTAGATATTTATTTAGGGGTTGCTGAGAAAGTCTTTCCGTGAGGGCATAGGAGTCAGGAGTCAGGAGTCAGGAGGAGATTTGAAAATTTCTTTGCCATCTCTTGAAATCCCAAAAAATGCACACTTTTTCCGGTATACCCTTCAAAACCCTTGCACTAATTTCTGTGTTTATCAGCCTCTAACCTTTGATATATCAAGGTTTTAGGTTTATTCAGCAAACCCTATTTATTCTTGGTCTTAACTTTAATAAGCTAACATCATTTCGGCAATATCTACTTCAGAAAATCCCATTAATTTTCCCACTTGTTTAATGTACATTTTTTCCGTTATGTGAAAATCTCCATCACGCTTGGCAAGTGCGATCAAATCAATTAATAACCCTAAAGCATCATCGGGATATTTAGCTATTAATGAATAATCTATTTCTGTTCTCTGGGCAGATAATGAATTTTTGATTTCCTTAATTTCTTCCACTGTTAAATTAGCATTGGTAATAATTGTCTTGAGATATTCTTTTTCTTCAGGTTCAATACTACCATCAACTTTCATTAAATTAATCAGGGTTTTAATCTTTAATAATTCTAGTCTTTCTCCTGTTATATTATTTACTTCTAGGTCAGATGCAGGAAGAAGATGATCAGTATATTCAATGCTAGATTCACTTAATGATTGAGTCTCATCTAATATCTCAATTTCTTTTTCAAATATTTGAATAGCCTTATTACCTACCTGTTTAGTTGAATAGGCAGACCATAAACCCATAGCAGTAGAACCAACTCCAGGCAACCATTTACTAACAATTGATTTCCCTGCACTCTTGACTACATTTCCTGTCAATTGATGAACTATACGTTTAAATATGGACGGGGTTAATTTTTTAGTGATAATTTTACTAGCTTCGATAACAATAACTCTATTTGCTCCCGTACCCAATGAAGAAATCAAGACACCTGCTAATAGTTCTTTGTTTAAATATTGCTGTTTATCATAAGCTACACCTACATCATAAATCATGGCAATTTGATTTCGCATTACTGTGACAATTTCTGGAGCAACTGCTAACATTCCCAAGGGACCTGGTACTAAATTAGCTGCTGCTGATATCCCTCCATTAGATTTTGCATAGCCATTGACAATTAAATTAACTGATTCTATGGAAGGTTTTTGATGTTGATAAGGATTTTTAGCAAAATAATTACTTCTATCTTGTGCAACCATATCAAAAGAAGTGATTATTTTTTCACCAATTTGGTTTTGTAGTTTTTGAATAACGTTATTACTTGTATCTTGTTGGTTGATCATAATAACATAAACTCTCATTCAATTTTGAATCAAGCTGATTACAGATATAATAGATATATTGGATACAACCTTTTCCCGCTTGTATCTTAAATATTTATTTATCCAGTATAATTTTGCAGTATAATTTTACTAAGTGTCAATATCTAATAGTAGCAAATTTACAAAAGTTTAGGTATTAGATCAAGTATCCATGATGAGCTATACCTGCACTCATGATAGACTAAAGTAAAACAAGCTAAAAATTATCTCAACTATGTTAACTGCTACTAATATTGGTACATTAATAACTTGTTCTCCCGATGTAGGTAATGGTCATCCCATAATTGCAGGGACTAGAACCTCTGTAAGTCGGGTAGTTGTGCTTTATAAACAAGGTGCAAATGCTGAAGAAATTACCCGTCGGATCAGTCACCTCAACCTTGCCCAAGTTTATGCAGCTTTAGCTTACTACCACGCTAACCGTGATCAGATAGAAAATGAGTTAGCACAAGCAGAGGCAGAATACTGGACTTTAGCAGAGTTACACAGCCAGAAAGATAAAAAAGCAGATGAATAAGATCCGGCTTTATATTGACGAAGACTCTATGGATGAAGATTTTGTTCAAGCTTTGCGTTCCCGCAATGTAGATGTATTAACGGTTGCAGATGTGGGAATGTTGTACAAATCTGATCCAGAACAGCTAACTTGGGCTAGGGAAAACAACCGAGTTATATTTAGGGTTTGCTGAATAAATGTGAAAATATTACAAGTAAAGGGTCTTAGCCTGCTGGAAGTTAAAAAAGTGCAAGACTTTACGAGGTGGGAACTCAAAAACCTTGCATTTAATTTGTACACAAAGGAAAAATCGCTCCCATCAAACTCTTGAAACTGTTAAGAGTTCCCTGTCTCCACGACAAGACTTTTTCAGCAAACCCTAATTAGGGGTTGCTGTTATAGTCAATTATCCATTCTATTGTGAGCGATCGCCGATACAATCAAAACTCCCATTCAATCACACCAAGAATGGCAGCAGCAATTTCTAACATTGTAACGTTAGACACATTACCCAATTTGCGAATGAATCTTTGTAAATCTACACCCCTCTGTTGAGTTCAATCCTGCGTAAGTCCTAATTATTTTAGACTAAATGAAACCTTAAAACCTACAATAGCTTATGTTGCTATTCCTGTAACTTGTGAATTTACGCCAATTCATCCCTATTTTTGATAATTCCGTTGCCAGTTGGGCTTTGGAAGCGCGTTTATTGCGCTGGTTAACCTTTCTGTGGCTGTTTGTTGGTTTAGTTGTACTTTTTTCTGCATCCTATCCCGTAGCTGATGTACGTCAGGATGATGGAATGTATTATTTTAAGCGTCAAATAATTTGGGTATTAGTTTCACTAATACTATTTAACGTTATTGTGAATCTGCCTTTACGGAAAATTTTGGCGGTGTCTCATTGGTTTTTATTCCTGTTTTTGTTGTTAATTTTCGTCACTCTTATTCCCGGAGTGGGAAAAAAAGCATTTGACGCAGCACGATGGATAGCGATCGGTCCTATTCCCCTGCAACCATCAGAATTGATTAAACCGTTTTTAGTATTGCAAAGTGCGAAGCTGTTTGGCCATTGGGAAAGATTAACGTGGGAAATTCGTTTTTCCTGGTTAGGTGTGTTCTGTCTGGTGCTATTGGGTATTTTAGCTCAACCAAACCTCAGTACAACTGCACTTTGTGGCATCACAGTTTGGTTAATTGCCCTAGCTGGTGGAATACCATACAAATACTTAGGAGGAACAGCTATTGGTGGATTTTTATTAGCCCTATTAAGTATTACTATCAAAGAATATCAACGCCGGAGGGTGATGTCTTTCATCAACCCTTGGGCTGATCCTACCGGAGATGGTTATCAGTTGGTACAAAGTTTATTAGCAGTAGGTACAGGGAAAACTTGGGGTGTGGGTTTTGGACTTTCTCAACAAAAGCTTTTTTATCTCCCTATTCAAGATACTGATTTTATCTTTGCCATCTTTGCTGAAGAATTTGGTTTTGTGGGTAGTATGCTATTTTTGTTACTTTTAGCTGTCTTCGCTACCTTAGGATTAATTGTAGCCATGAAAGCAAAAAGTTCTATCCATCGGCTGGTGGCAATAGGTATTACTGTGGTGATGATTGGACAATCATTATTACATATTGGTGTGGCTACGGGGGCGATACCAACAACGGGTTTACCATTGCCAATGTTTAGTTATGGTGGTAATTCTATGATTGCTAGTTTGGTGGCTTCTGGATTATTAATTCGTGTTGCTAGAGAAAGCAGTGAAGCTGAGGTTTTGTCTTTACCAATTAATACACCAGAAACTAAACGTAGAAAAAGAATTTAGATTTTTCTTGGTGGGTAATTCCCACCAGATTATTAATATATAGGGTTTGCTGAAAAAGTTATCTGTGAGGGGTAGGAGTATGGCTAACGCCACGCTTACTTCGACAGGCTCAGTACAAGTCGCTATCAAGGAGTCAGGAGTTCAAGGAGTATGGCTACGCCACGCTTACTTCGACAGGCTCAGTACCAGTCGCTATCAAGGAGTTTTTTTGATTTGGAAATTGTGCAAACACTAACAAAGTGCAAGCTTTCTTAGGTTCACATTGCCTAAAGCCTGGTACAATTTTAATTTTCATCATCCTCAATCCCTTAATTTATCCAGGTTTTACATTTATTCAGCATCCCCTATATAGTGATCCGATTTGATTCATGAATTTTTCGTGGAGACAGGGAACAGGGAACTGGGAACTGGGAACTGGGAACTGGGAACTGGGAACAGGAAAGAAGGCTGTCAGTATTTATGGTGAGCGAAGCCGAACCATGTACTGAGTTCTGTTCAAAAACCAAATAGGAGTCCTATAGCAATCCCAAACCATTGATAATAAATTGGGCAAACATACATAACTTTTCTATATAAAAATTTATAAGCAGTTTAAGCATTTACGCCATAACAGTTTCATCATTAGGCAAAGATATTATAACATTTACCAAGCTAGTGAGGTACAGAGTTTTTTGGCGTTAGAGAACTCTTAACAGGCAACAGTAAATAAATTAGGGTCTACTTCATGAGATTGAGAAAAGCTATATGAAAAGATATATTAATTTTTTTCAGTAAAACCATTAGAAAAGTTAAATTTTGGTTAACAATGAAAAAAATGTACCGATGTGCGGTATTTAAAAATAAGGATAATAAAAAGTTGTGCATCACACATTTTCGCACCTTGGTAGAACTCAAGATAATACAATGCAAACAATTCCCAGGCTGAATAACTTAGCATCTACTGAAATACCCAAGCTAGATAATTGTAGTACCCAAAACCTACTTAACTATTTTGAAAATTCTTGGGAACTAGAAGCAACCCTACTCAAAAGCATAACTAGCACAGATACATTTTACCGCAGTCCTGATCCTTTAAGAAACAAATTAATCTTTTATCTGGGACATTCCGCAGTTTTTTACATCAATAAATTAATACGGGTTGGTTTATTAGAAAAGCGCATTCATCCTCAATTTGAAATTTTGTTTGAAATTGGTGTTGATCCAGAAACACCAGATGAACTAGAAGCAGCAACAAAAGATATAGTTTGGCCTGATATAGATCAAGTTTGGCAATATCGAGAAAAAGCCAAAACCGCAATTACAAACATTATCAAAAATACCCCTTTAAATCTGCCCATTGATCAACAACATCCTTTATGGGCTTTATTAATGGCAATTGAACACAGTCGCATCCATTTTGAAACTTCATCCATGTTACTGCGTCAATTACCTGTTGATCAATTAAAACGCCCCCAAGGTTGGAATTATGCGCCGACAAATGGGAAAATTCCTGAAAATAAAATGATCGAAATTCCCGGTGGCGTGGTAAAATTAGGTAAAAAAGCAAATGATTTAACTTTCGCTTGGGACAGTGAATATGGTAGTTTAGAAATTGGAGTTGAACCGTTTTTAGCCAGTCAAAATTTAATCACCAATGGCGAATTTTTAGAATTTGTGAAAGCTGGTGGTTATGATAATTTAGAATATTGGATGCCAGAATCTAGGGATTGGAAGAAACTCTATAATGTGCAACATCCAAAATTTTGGATACCTGATTATATAGCCAACAATAATGGTAAATACCGCTATCGTACCACATTTGATGAAATAGATTTACCATTAGATTGGCCTGTGGAAGTCAATTATTATGAAGCAATGGCTTACTGTCAATGGAAAGGTGGTAATACTCGGTTAATGACAGAAGCAGAATGGAATCAAGTTTTACAATTTTCTGACGGTGAGGGTTTAGAAAGTGACTATAATCTCAATTTAAAATATGTTTCACCTTCTCCTGTAGGGATGTTTTCCAAAAATAAGAAATCAGGAATTTCTGATCTACGTGGTAACGTTTGGGAATGGTCATCTAGTACATTTTACCCCTTACCAGGATTTCAAACCCATTATCTTTATGAAGATCAATCTGCACCATTCTTTGATAATAGACATCAAATGATGTTAGGTGGTTCTTGGGCAACTAATGGTACTATGGCTTTACCATGTTATCGAAATTGGTTTCGTCCTTTTTTCTATCAGCACGTTGGTTTTAGAATTGCTGAAAGTTTGAATTAGTTGACAGGTGACAGGTGACAGTTTTAAATTTCTGAAAACCAAAATTGTAAACAGTTAATTTACAGGATATTTACCATGATTGCAAAAACATTGAACCCACAAATTTTAACAGTTTTAGATCATCATTATCAAGAGTTAGCTATTGATGGCAAAGATGTGATTGAGGGATTAAGTAAAAAGCATAAAACTTTATCACCAAAATACTTTTATGATGATCGTGGTTCTTTGTTGTTTGAAGAAATTTGTGATTTACCTGAATATTATCCTACTCGTACAGAAGCAGCTATTTTACAACAATATGCTGATGAAATTGCGGCAATTACAAATTGTTGTGAGTTGATAGAGTTAGGAAGTGGGAGTTCTACAAAAACTCAACTTTTATTAGATGCTTATCAAAAAATAGCTGATAATTGTCGTTATCTTCCTATTGATGTCAGTGGGGGTATTCTCAAAACCAGCGTTTTACAGTTACAAGAGAAATACCCTGATATTGCAATTCACGGTTTATTAGGAACTTATGATCAAGCTTTGGTGCATTTAGAAAGCAATTATTTACAGTCACGGATGTTGTTTTTTCTGGGAAGTTCTTTAGGGAATTTTAACCCAGAAGAATGCGATGGTTTTTTAAATCAAATTTCCAAAACCTTACAAACTGGTGACTACTTTTTACTCGGAATTGATTTACAAAAACCCAAGGATATTTTAGAAGCAGCTTATAACGATAGTCAAGATGTGACTGCTGCTTTTAATTTGAATATGCTTTCTCATTTAAATTGGCGTTTTCAAGGTGATTTTGATATTAGTTTGTTTAAACATCAGGCAATTTATAATGAGGTAGAAAATCAAATTGAAATGTATTTACATTGTCAAAAAAGCCATTGGGTAACTTTGGAAGCATTAGATTTAAAAGTGTTTTTTGAGGGGGGAGAAAGTATATTAACAGAAATTTCCCGCAAGTTTGATTTAACAAAGATGTCACAACAACTAGAAAGCAAAGGATTAAAAACTATCAAAACTTGGACAGATGAAAAAGGATGGTTTGGATTGATTCTTTGTCAGGTTGAATAAGGCTGATATCAGCACTCAGAAATCAAGAATACAAATATATAGATGTATCTGTAATTTTTGTAAAGTTTTGAGTGTTGAGAATTTATCTATGTTATAAAATTAACCGACTCAAATATTTATCCAAGATTTAACTTAGCCAAAAGAGGTACAGATGGAAGCTGTATTGAACGCATTAAAAAGTATTGACTACTCTAATATTCCCATAGGGAAAATAGCTGCTGTTATTGTCATACTGACGATTACACAAACATTAAGACGATTTGTGTTAGCGGTTATAATTAAAACCATTGAAAAGTTCACAAGCAAAACAGAAACTACCCTTGATGATGAATTAATTGCGATTATTAAGCCAGCTTTAAACTGGCTAATTCTCATTGGTGGATTTTGGTTGATTAAGGAAATTCTTTCCGAGGAATTAGGTTCTAAATTAACGGATACTATTGGTAAGAGTCTGAACCTAATAGTTATTTTTATTGTTGGCTATGTTGTTTATCGTGCTTCGTCAATTTTAGGTCAATTAATTGCTAATGTTGTCCTGCAAACCGAGACTGAACTTGATGAATTACTCAGACCTTTGATGCCGAAAATTTTTCAATCGGCGGCAATTATCGTATTAGTAATTAAAATCAGTGAAATATTTTTAGGACAATCTGCGGCGGCTTTAGTTGGATTACTTGGTGGTGCTGGTATCACCTTAGGTTTACTGTTCAAAGATATTGTTTATGATTGGTTTTGTACAGTGATTATTTACTCTGATAATCTGTATCGTGAAGGTGACTGGGTAGGAATATCAGGGGTAGATGGTTTTGTACAAATACTGGAGATTGGATTTAGAACTACAACACTGCATATAGTTAAATGGGGTTCTATCATGAAAATGCCCAATTCTCGCATGATTTCTGGAATTGTAGAAAATTGGTCACAAAATCCAGGGGAAGAATTAAAGTGGGGATTGAATTTAATTCTCAGAATTGATGGTATTTCTGCAAAACAAACTGCAAGAATTTGTGATGCTATTCAACAAATGCCAACAGCTATTCCTGGTTTGTCTCCTAAGTGTACAGTGCGTTTCAAAAACATTGAAAAAAATGCCCGTGTAATTGAGTTGATGGCATTTGTAAATGATGATAACCTCTATTTTGATGCTGAGAAAAACTTAAATTTAGCCATTTTGGAGCTTTTAGAACAAGAGGGTATTGATTCTTTGTATGTAGAGTTGAGAACAGAACCAGAAAAATACAAACCGATGCAAAATAGCAACAATTGAAAAAAATATTTATGGATATACCCGAATTTTTCAAAAAATTTGGGTATTTGGACATCATGAATAGAATAATAATAAAATTACCTGATCATGAACATATTAATTACTTTAGCTGAAGTTTGCATTTTAATAATTGTTTTTATAATATGCAGATGGCTTGTAGGTAAGCTATTTAAGCTATTGGTTAGATTATCAATATTGAAGGGCGACGATATAAAAATCAAAATTCTGCGCCGCAATATTACTGGTTTATTGTTACTTATTTGCATATTGTTGTGCGTTTTCATTGTTGGTTTTAATGGTTTTATGACCTATCAAGGTGAGGACTTAGAACAATATAAAATAGCACTGATTCGCCGTATTCCATCAGGATTTTGGCTGGCATTAGGAATTGGTATTACTCAAAGTATTAGTGTTATAATTGCTGCGGCGATCGCTCTAAAAGTTATTAAATATTGGTTAAAAATAGCTAGTAATCGCGCTAAGAACTTAGACCAAAGTACCGCCGATGATGAAAGTATAGATGCTTTTTTTACCTCCCTCAATCAAAGGATTAGAGGTGGAATTTGGTTATGGGTAATTATTGCTTGTACCCAATTTCTTAAATTACCAGATGTAGTTTCCGAATATCTATATATTGGACTCCGAATCTATCTGATTATTGCTGTCGGATTACTCATTCTCAAAGCAGTGGCCGCAATTGTTGATACTCTAGATGTTCTGAGTGTCAGATATTCCAGTCCTGATAACCTGCTGAGATTTTATGATCGTCTCCAACACCTGATTCCCTTTTTGAAGCGGTGTTTGGAATTTGTGATTTACGTCTGTACAGTCACATTAGTTATTCAGCAAGTTCAGTTAATAGCTAAACTGGCTACCTTTGGTCTCAAAATTATCCAAATCATCGCTATCATCTTCTTCAGTCGTGTGATGTTTGAGGTGGTTTACTTACTATTAGAAGAGGTGCTGTTAAAAAATCAGAATTTGACTGAAACCCAAAGAAGTAGACGTTTAACTTTGATTCCTTTGTTTCGGAGTTTGTTGCAATATTTTATCTACTTTAGTGTTGCGGTTTCTATCCTCTATATTCTGGATATTAATCCTACTCCTATCTTAGCTGGTGCGGGAATTGTAGGTATAGCTGTGGGATTAGGCGCACAGACATTAATTAATGATATAGTTTGTGGCTTTTTTATTCTTTTTGAAAATTACTATTTAGTTGGTGACTATATTGAAGCTGGGAAAGCTGAAGAAAAAGCAGTAGAGGGTACTGTGGAAGCGATTGAACTGAGAACCACCCGTATTAGACATCCTAATGGTCAATTACATATTATTCGTAATGGGGATATTGGCTCAATTACTAATTATTCTAAACAGTATATATTTGCGGTTGTGGAAGTGAATGTACCTTGTGATGCTAATTTATCACATATATATGAAGTAATTGGGGAAATAGGACAACAATTAAAAGCCAGTGATCTAGATGTACTTGAACCAACTTTTGTAGAAGGTGTAGAAAGTTTGAGTGAATCTCACTTGTTATTGCGAACCTTAACTAAGGTAAAACCAGGAAAGCATTTGCATATTCAGCGTGTTCTTCGTAAACTTTATATGGATAATTTTCAAAACCAAGGTATTTTACTGCCGGCGACTATTCCCAAGAGTGAAGATTAATGTTTTATGTTATGTACATATCAAATCAAAACATCATCTTTAATCAATTTAGGTAAGTTAGGCAGTTAGTTAAGTTTTGTTTTTGTGAGTCTTCCCTAGTATGAAATAATGATAGGCTACAGAAACTTCATAAAAATATAAAGTTCACTGTTGCGAAACTCGGTTATCAATAATTGAAACTAGCAAGGATTAACAGAGGATGATTATGAAATCAAAAAAACACAGCATCGGATTAGTAGAAGTTCCCGCTTTGGGATTATATGACGAAGAAGGACATAATTGGACAGCATTATATAGACGCAATACCTTATTAAGTAAACAGGTATTAATGGCAGATTTACAAGCTGGTGGTTTTGATGCTCAACTTGTGAATTTGAAAGCTGGTGATTGCAAAGAACCCTTTGGAGAAGTAACTTGGAAAGGGATGAACTTGACCAAAGCCTATGTAGGTCAGAGAATTTATGATATAGATCCAGAAGCTTATGATGCTTGGGGAATAACTGTTAATTATACCCAAGAGCGCCAAGTAACTTGCATGGCGATCGCCCATTTTGCCAGTAAAGGAAAACCAGTAGTTGTAGGTGGTTCAGATGCGATCGCCGAACCTCGTCATTATTTAGATGCAGGTGCAACAGCTATAGTAATTGATAAATCTGGAGCAGCTAACTGGCCGATTTTTGACTATGTACTCGGTAAAACTCCCAGAGAAAAACTCACAGGAGTAATATTAGCCGATGGTACTTATCATCCCACACGCCCACAAGCCATGAGTCCCGATGAATGGGCATTACCATCGGTAGAAGTAGCCAGACAATGTTTAGGACAAGAATATTCAGAAGAACCCTTTGTAGAAGACTTAGTACCCATAGGTTCGGTATATCCTGACATTGGGTGCGATCGCAAATGTGACTTTTGCCAAACACCAACCTACACATCAGGTTATCGGCGAATGTTACCCCAAACTACCATCAATTGGATTGCTAGACAAAAAGAAGCCGGCGCAAAATGCACAGTCATGGGTTCAGATCAATTTCTCGGCCGGGTATTATTTCCAGGGGGAAAAGAAGAAATTATCGAAATTACCACAGCAGCGCGAGAAATGGGAATGCCACTTTTATGGCCTAACGGTTTAGAACTCAGAAAAGCCACATTAGGAAGAGGACGCAACTACGAAAACACAGACCTCACACCCGACGAAGAACTAATAGAAGCACTGTGGGGATGGGATGGCAAAGTTGGCGGATTTTTAGGTTATATACCCGCAGAACGTCCCGTTTTCGGTACAGGATCTTACAAAAAACTCCTCCCTTGGCAACAACATTGTGAAATGATGCAAGCTATTGTCAGAGTAGGTCTTCCCGTCATCGTTTATGGTTTAATTATTGGTCTTCCCGACGACAACCACGACAGTTTACTTCGTCTGGAAGAAGCAGTTTCAGAACTCCATCAACAACTCAGAGAAATTAACCCAGACTTAGAATTTCAAGTAGCTTCCTATGCTATTTCTCCCATACCTGGAACACCCCAAGGAGAAACCATTCGTCAATCAGGACTACTACGTTTTGATGATCCATCTATAGTTGGTGGTTTATGGACTCCCAGTTGTGACACACACCATCTCAGCTATGAAGATATATCCGAATGGCAATTTAGACTAGCTCAAATCGGTAAAGCTGAATCTAAAATCATCAACTATCATGGAGGACTCACAAAAATAGCTGCTGGTGTAAATTAGTTTGTCACGTGCGTCGGATATCAAAAATAAACTTATTTGCTTTGCAAAATTTATGCAATCTGACGCACCCTACTAATTAACTCTATTTCTCTCTGCGCCTCTGCGTCTCTGCGTGAATAAAAATTATCCCATTAGTTCAGGAAATAAATCATGATCAGACCACAACCTATACCACCAAAACCAGGACAAGAATCAGTTTGGGACTATCCCCGTCCTGCTATTTTACAAGATACCGACAAACATCTCAAAGTAATTTGCAATGGTATTGTTTTAGCAGAAACCACCAGAGGAAAAAGAGTCTTAGAAACCAGTCATCCTCCTACATATTACTTCCCTCCAGAAGACATCAAACTAGAATATCTAATTGAAACACCAAAGAAAAATCTCTGTGAATGGAAAGGTGCATATCAGTATTATGATATCAAGATTGGTGATAAGTATATCAATTTTGCATCTTGGCGATATTTTAACCCCACACCAGATTTTCTACCCATTCAAGAATATTATGGTTTTATCGCAGCTTTAATGGATGCTTGTTATGTAAATGATGAGCTAGTAAAACCCCAATCTGGTGATTTTTATGGAGGATGGATAACTGCGGATATTGTTGGACCATTTAAAGGTGGTCCAGGTACTTGGGGATGGTAAATAAGTTTTCGTAGGTTGGGTTAAGCGATAACGCAACCCAACAAAAGCATATCAATGTTGGGTTTCCTAACGTCAACCCAACCTACTTTTCTGAATAAAAACTTAAATCATGAAAATATCAGTTATTAAAATTGACAGTTTCAAAATTCACGAACATCATCTAGAAATTATCTACAGTGCAGATAAATTTCAATTTTCCACCAAGATTTTCTATCATGATGTTTCCTTTTCTGGTTTAATACAAAAATATTCTCAACCCTTCATCCAGAAAATTGTCGCTCACATTGCCTTATTTGAAGGCATGAAATTTTGTTCTTTATTTCCTGCATATTATGATATTTCTGTCATTGCGGAATATCTTGAACCTGCGGTTTTAGATTTGTTTGTCAAAATCTATCAAGGTGTATTTGGACAACATTGGTATGAAAATAATATCACCGACTATCAACAACCAGAAATTATCACTTCCCAAAAATTAGGAATCAGTCAACCTGGGGAAATTTTAGGAAATAATCAAACTATTCTCGCTGGTTGTGGTGGTGGTAAAGATAGCATTTTAGCTATGAAAATGTTAGAAGAAGCAGATATTCCTTTTGCTTCCATGCAGTATTCCCATAGTTTTTATGGAAAAGCTGATTTTCAGCATCATTTAATTTCCCAAGTTTTAGAATGTGTTCAACCAACCTCTAAACATCGAATATCTATTTTTGATAATTTCACAGAATTTCCATTTCTGAAATTATATTTTCCTGAAAATTCGGGTATTACTGCACCAGAAACACCAGTTTCTATTTTTGAATCTTTGATTTTAATGTTAGATAAGGGATATAATTATTTATGTTTAGCCCATGAGAAAAGTGCAAATACTGGTAATTTATTTTGGGATGAAATCGGAAAAGAAGTAAATCATCAATGGGGTAAAGGTTTAGCAGCAGAACAGATTTTAGATCAATTTATTCAAAAACACCTATTAACCAACTTCAAATATTTCAGTATTTTACAACCAATTTACGATTATCGCATTTTTCAAAACTTTAGTAAATACCCTGAATTTATCCCAAAAATACATTCTTGTAATATCCAAAAACCTTGGTGTAAGAAATGTCCTAAATGTGCTTATGTTTGGTTAGGTTTAATGGCATTTTCCCAAGCAAGTATAGTTAATGAAGTTTTTAAAAACAATTTATTTGATGATGTAGATTTACTTCCTACTTTCCGAGAAATGGTAGGTTTGGGTGAACATACACCATTTGAATGTATCGGAGAAATTGAAGAAAGTAGGTTGTTGATGAAAAGATGTGTAGAAAGAGGTTTAACAGGTAAAGCTTTAGATATGTTTACTGAAGAAATTTTAGCAGATAGTAGAATTAATTGGCAGGAAATAGAACAGAAATATAATTCTGTTTATAGCACAGAACACGCTATTCCTGATTGGATATTTGAGAAAATCAAGGAACAGTTGTAATTGACGATATTGGACTATGCTAATTCTTTTTTGTTGATATAATAAAATTGCGAGTTCAGTTTTAAGCATATAACTATAAGGGATGATTTCAGTCATGAACAAATCACAGCTTAATCTGATATTGCAAGAAGTTAAACGAGCTTTGCAAAATCTTTATCAAGATCAATTATCAGCGATAATACTATATGGTTCTCAAGCGAGAGAAGAAGCTAAAGAATTTTCTGATATTGATATTTTGATAGTTCTCAAATCAGAAATTAACCCCTATCACGAAATTGATAGAACCAGTCAGATAATATCTGAAATTTGCCTAAATCATGATGTGGTTATTTCCCGTCATTTTATATCTTCTGCAAAATTTGAAAAGGAAAATACTCCCTTTAATTATAATGTCAAAAAAGAGGGTATTTTTCTATGAAGAATGTATTAATATTCACTAGCAGTTGTTAAAATATGATTGTAGAGTTTGGGACTAATTCTAAATCCTGCTATATTTATTAAATCATCCACTATGGGTTTAATATTGTTAATTAATCCCCTGTGTTTAACGATTAAGAGAACTCCTAAAATTCCTGTGACTTTTAATCCTAAACGAGAAGCTACAACTCTACCCTTATAGTCATCTATAATTATTCTATCAGCTTTTATTTCCATCGCTAATGCTATTGCCTCAGCTTCACCAGGATCAATTTCTGTTTTTAATTCTGCAACTAATGTAGAATTGCTCACGGGTTGAACTTGAATCCATGCTAGGGTTTTAACTTCCTTTGTTCCTGGAACTTCATAACTTAAATTTGACATTTCGTCATAAACAGCTTGAGGGATAATAATAGTATCATAGATTTTTTCCAATATATCTATTCTCTGAATAGCTGCTAGGTTGGTAATAGGTGAAGTATTGCTGACAACAATCATAATTCACCTAATTCTTTCAATGTTCTGATATCATCCTCAAAATCTTCAACACCATAATTAATGCAAATTCCCCGACTTGCCATTTCTTTTTGAAATTGAATTAAGTGCATTCCTGCTAAATGGCGAGCTTGACCTATGCTAATTCTTTTTTGTTGATATAATAAAATTGCTAGTTCAACTTTAATATCATCCGTTGAGATTTGAGCAGATTCAAGAATTTCATCAGGTATAGTAATATTCATACTCTGCTATCTTGTTTCAAATACTTACTGATAATGCACAAGTGTTGAATCCTGCAATAAAACTTTACAATCTTTTCGTTTTACCCAGGTAAAATCCATTGTCTATTGAGAATAGAGTCATTAATTGCTCAAATTTGGTATCACCAATACCAATGCACAACTTGGACAAAATCCTCAAAATCTTAACATTCAACACTTCTGCTGATAATGGTAACACAAAATTCATATTATTTCTCATATTTTTTTAGATTTTTTTAGATTTTAACCACTCCTTTACCACCTCTTCCACAGGTTGAGATTGATTATCAACTTGATAATTCATCTGCTGTATTTCTGCTGTAGAAATTTTACCCGCTAATTTATTAATAGTTTCTACTAACTCTGGATATTTTTCAAGAATTTCTTGATTGAAAACAGGTACTGCTTCATAAGGTGGAAAGTATTTTTTATCATCTGCTAACATCACTAAATTTAAAACTTGAATTAACCCATCTGTAGAATTTGTAGCTATGAAATCAACTTGTTTTTCTTTTAATGCTTGATACATCACCCCTAATTCCATTTGTTTAATATTAGCAAACTTTAAACCATAAGTTTTTGAGAAACCAGGATAACCGTCAGCACGTTCTAAAAATTCATAACCAAAACCTGCTTGCATTTGCGGAGTATATTTTGCAATTTCTGAAAGGGTTTTAACTTGCCATTTTTTTGCATCTTCAGCACGAATAAGCATCGCATAGGTATTTTCAAAACCTAAAGGTTGCATGACGGTTAAATTATATTTTTCTTGATATGCTTTTTTAGTTCTTTCATAAACAACTTGCGGATCTGTAATGGTTTTTTCTTTTAAAACTGCTGCAAATGCAGTACCTGTATATTCTACATAACCCGCTATTTTTCCAGCTTTTACTGCTTCATGGGCAATAAATGTACCACCTAAGTTAAACTTTCTGTCTACTTTTAAATTAGTATTGTTTTCTATTGTTTGTGCTAATATTTCACCTAAAATTACTTGTTCAGTAAAGTTTTTTGAACCAATAGTGATTGTGGCTGATGTTTGCTGAGAGTTAAATACAAATAATCCAGATATAATAAAGGCAATTATTCCTAAAATAACTGCCATTTTTGGTTTATTTCCTGTTGGTTTATTAAGGGTTTTTTCTAAAAAACCTAATCCAAAATCTGCACCTAAAGCAATTAAAGCTGCGGGTATTGCACCTGCTAAAATCAATTCATTATTAACTGTAGAAATACCCCTAAAAATAAAGATTCCCAAACCACCACCACCAATAGCAGCAGCAATAGTGGCAATTCCTACAGATATAACAGTAGCAACTCTTACACCTGCTAAGATAACTCCTAAAGCTAAAGGAATTTCTACTTGAAATAATAATTCTCTATCTGTCATTCCCATACCTATACCCGCTTCTTTAATGGCGGGATCAATGCCATTAATACCAATATAAGTATTACGAATTATGGGTAATAAGGCGTAAAGAGTTAAGGCAACAATAGCCGGATTTTTACCTATTCCCCCCAAAAAGGGAACAGAAATTAAAAAACCAAATATGGCTAAACTGGGAATAGTTTGGATAGCGTTTGCTAAACCCAAAATCGGAGGTGCAAGTTTTGGTTTACGGGTGATAAAAATACCCAAAGGAATACCAATAGAAATGGCCACTATCATGGCTATAGCTACTAATATTAAATGTTCGCCACTGCGGAGGATAATTTCTGAAGCATATTTAAATAAAAACATGATTTTTGATTGTTATATATTTTTAATTGATGTATCTGAAGTATTAATTCAGAGTTAATAAAGCGTTTAAATTCAACCTTACTCCCCACTCCTGACTCCTTTCTTAATTAAGTTCTTCCCAATGTTTTAAAGCATTCAAACAAGATAAAAAAGCCAGTGCTTCAGGATGCTGGGATTTAATAAATTCTCTTCTCGTTCCTAAAGCAACTAAATTTCCTTCATACATTAAACCAATTCTGGAAGCTAAAAAGAAAGCTTCTTGAATATCATGGGTGACAAATATCACGGTTTTTCCTAATTGTTGTTGTAAATATTGAAACTGTTGTTGTAATTCTAAACGAGTAATAGGATCTAACGCCCCAAAAGGTTCATCCATTAATAGTATAGGTGGATCTGCGGCTAAAGCCCTAGCAACTCCTACTCTTTGACGTTGGCCTCCTGATAGTTGATGGGGATAACGGTGAGCAAACTTTTTAGGTTCTAAACCTACTAATTCTAACATTTCATGGACTCTTGTTTGAATTTTATTTGCTGACCATTTTTCTAAAGATGGTACAATTCCCACATTTTCAGCTACGGTAAAATGGGGAAATAAACCTGTTTCTTGAATAACATAACCTATGCGTCTTCTCAGTTTAATTGCATCCCATTGGGTAGTTGGTTTTGACTGTACTAAAACCTGTCCTTGGGTGGGTGTCAGTAAATGATTGATTAATTTTAAAGTTGTGGTTTTACCACTGCCACTACGCCCTAATAAAATTAATGCTTCTCCTTGATAAATACTCAGATTTAGGTTAGATAATAGAAGACGGTGATTAATTTCAAAACTGACATTTTTAAATTCAACTGCTATTTCTGATCGTAGAGACATAAAAGTTTAATAAAAAATCCAAGGTGATTTTCTCGTTTTCTCGTTCCCAGTCTCCGACTGGGAATGCTATCATAGAGTCTCTGACTCCAATTTTCCCTAACTCTAATTTTACTACAAAAGGCAGAGCCTTTAACAATTCATTCCCATACAGAGTATGGGAACGAGTAATTATCTCTGATAACTGATAAATATCAAAATTTGATAGTTGCAGCAGTAATAGCTAAAGCAACCCAACCTGCCATTAATGCAATTCCTCCTAATGGTGCGATCGCTCCCAAGGATTTTATACCAGAAAAGGTAATGGCATACAAGCTGCCAGAAAAAATCACGACACCAATAATAAATAACCACCCACTAGCTAACAGAGTTGTAGGTGGAGTTTCAAAGCGACTGATGATGATAGCCACTAACAACAATGCCAGGGCATGATACATTTGATAACGTGCGCCAGTGTCGAAAATTTCCAACATTCTTTCACTGACTTTTTCCCGCAAAGCATGAGCGCCAAACGCACCAGCAGCTACAGATAAACCACCGAAAATAGCGCCTACAGTCAAAAAAATCTGCGTCATTATAACCTAGCTGTAAATGAGCAAAGTGACATTAAACATCAAAGTGATATGATACCCCTCCTGCTTCATTGACTTGAAAATTAGCATTAAATTCTTTAGCTTTTTGGTCTAAATATTCTTTAGCTTCTGTTGCTGGTAACTGTGACTGCATGGCAAAACTTAACAATGTGATTTTGCCATTATTTGCTTGTAACATTTGATAAAATTGAGATTGCAAATTCTGATTTTTTTGTTGTGTCAACGCTTTTTTATCTTGTCGGCTTTGCTTGTATAATCCTAATGCTAACCATCCACCCAATAACGCCGTAGGAACACCAAACATGATCCCTTGGGCTGCTGTATTATCAAGTTGATATAGCGCCTCGTGATTGATAAAATCTTTGGCTAGTGCTTCATCTTCTATCCCTGGTAAAATAGGCTTGAATGTGGTATTTTTGGCAATTACCGCTGTTACTGATGTCGTTAAAAACATGAATCCGAGTGTAAGCAGCCAACCAGCAGCCAATTTTTCCGCCGTTTTCATAGTTTTACTTCTGAGTTAGACTTTGCTTGCGATTTTAACCTGACTTGCTTTTATGTTCCACTAATATTATCTCGTTCCCAGTCTCCCACTGGGAATGCGATGAACAGGCTCTGCCTCTGATTTAATCGCAGCCAGAGTCTGCTACAATTCATTCCCATCATTCCCATACAGAGTATGGGAACGAGAAACAAGTAATTTTTACCTTGTAGCTTCTAACAAGCGGGAAAAATAGAAACGGGTTCTAGTCATGGCTTTTCTTTGTATTTTAAAGCCATTTTTCTCCAGAATTTTCACTACATCTGCTTCACGGTGTAAATAAGCACGAGTTGTTTTACTTGGTCCTGGGAAGAAAGTACCTATTTTTTTGAGGATAGACAGAAAAAAGGTTTTTGGGGCAAAACTAATCATGATGCGTGATTGTGCCAAAGAACAGAGGTGAGAAATCATTTCATCTGCTTTTTCTTGGGGGTAATGAATCAGCACATCCAAACAAATAACTGTGTGATAATCGCCACTTAAAGATTCTAAGTCTTGTACTGTAAAATCAGGATTAACTGTATTTTTTAAAGCTAATACAGCTCTATCCTGTGCTTCTGAGACCATTTTGGCGGAAATATCACTAGCATAAACTTTAGCACCTTCAGTAGCCAGGGGAATACTGAGACTACCAACACCACACCCAGCATCGCAGATGGTTAACTGGGATAAATTGTTATCATCTTTTAACCAGCCGATGACGGTATCTACGGTTTGTTGATGTCCAGTACGGATATCTAGCTGTACTTTGTTGACCTCACCATCTCCATAGATGCGTCTCCAACGGTCAAAACCTGTAGAGTTGAAGTATTCGCGGACTATTGTTTTATCGTCGGCTGCGTTCATGACCTTAATTTTTGACAGTTAACAATTCTTAAAATTATAATAAAATAATGTCAGAATTTAGAAGTCAGGAGTCAGAATTTTTGATAATTTTTGATAAATTGATAGATTATCAAATAGTGATTTTTGCCTTAACCTCTCAAACATTGACGGCTGAAAGCTGATAGATATTTCATGATCTGCCAATTTTTATTTACTTTGTAAAGTAATGATAGTCACTTCTGGCGGACAAAATAAACGTCCTGGTAAATAAGTACCTAAACCGCGATTAATATATAGTTGATTTTTGCCTATTTTATGGAAACCTTGTGACCATTCCCAATGATTAAATACAGGGTGTTTTTTTCTGAAAAATGGTAGGAAATTTTGTAATATTTTGGGTGTTATTCTGAGAATTTTATGTTGAATCATTAATACAGGACCCAACCCAGGAATAACGATTTGTCCACCGTGAGTATGACCAGATAATTGCAAATCTACCCGCCATTTTTGCAATATTTCTGCTGTATCTGGGTTATGGGATAAAACTATGCAAGGTGTATCAGTATCTAGTTGGTTCATCACTGGTGTAGGATTAAATTCTTTTGAGTAAAAATCTGCTAGTCCTACAATTGGTAATTCTTTTCCTAATGGATAGGAAATTTGATTCCAAAGAACATGAATACCTATATTTGTTAATGTGGTTGTAACTTCAGTTTGGGAATTTTTATAATATAAATCGTGGTTTCCCAGTACGGCATAAATACCATGACGACTTTGCAATTTTTTCAGGTATTTTGCTAGTTGATCAAGGGTTGCGGTGCTGGTGGTGATGAAGTCGCCGGTTAATAAAATTAAGTCGGGTTTTGCTTGGTTAGCGATGGCGATCGCCTGACTTAACATTTTATCTGATAACCGTACACCATCATAGTGAAAATCTGACATTTGCACCAGTTTTTTACCTTGTAATGATGCAGGTAAACCCGCAATTTTTACCGTTAATTTTTCTGTCGTCAACGGTCCAGATAATAATCTGTGCATAATGATTTTGATGATTTTGAATAGTGTTATTTATAAGTTAACTGAAAACTTTCGGGTTGTTTGTAGGAATAAGATAACTTTTAGAAAATTTTACAAAATTTGTGTATTTTTACGTGTTTTTATTTAAACTTTTTAAACATAAACTTTAGTTTTTTTCAAATCCCTGAGTTTTTTACGAGGATGTTTAAAAAGTAGTAAAGTTTACAGAATTAGGGCGGGCAAGACTTGTACTGAGCTTGTCGTTCGCGTAGCTTGTCGTTAGCCATAGTATGCCCACTCCACAAAAGCTAATGTCAACCCTAACAAAGCGGATAAATTCTGAAAACCTACTCTAAAACAGGAGGTAGAGATTTGGTTAAATTCTCCCCATGACTCAAATTTCCCCCTTGAACCTGGGAAGTTAAAACCTGTTCCAAAACCTGCATGAAAATTCTGGGATGGAAAAATGCCCTGGGAGGTTTGATCATGTTGATTACTTCTAAAAACAACTGATGAACTTCGCCACTTTTGCTTTGTAAAACCAGCACTTGTTCTAAATATTTTTGCATCATTTTATTAATTAAACTGGGTTTTCCTCCCTCGGTGGTAGACCAACGGAAATCTTCACCTGTAGCAATCATCCAAGGTATACTAATTACTTTGTTAAGTTGTTTTTGAAACCGTCGAGATAGACCAGTTAAATTTTCTTGCTTACTTAAACATTCATCCAGAGTTACAGCACCTAAAGCAGCGGTAGTCATACCTTGACCGTAAACAGGATTGAAGCTACAAACAGCATCACCGACTACTACTAAATTTTCTGGGAATCTAGACAGTTTTTCATAATGACGCAGACAGTTTTCTGTGCGTTTATAGGCGTAAATTGGTGAAATTGGTTGAGCGTTTTTGATGGTTTCGTAAATAATAGGCGATCGCAAACTGCGAGCAAATTCCAAAAAACCACCCTCATCCGTAGGTGGATAATCTCGACCTATACCCACCAATGTCACAATCCACCGATTACCTTCAACTTTATAAATCACACCCCCACGAGTACCTGGTGGTTGTGCTGTTATATACACTGAATGCCAATCTATTTGCAAATCTGATGGAATTTGATACCACCGACTAGCGTAGCCTAAAAAAGAATTAACAATTGTTTCCTGGGTTGGTTCATAGCCCATTTCTTGCAACCAGTAGGGTGTGCGCGAAGTTCGTCCAGTTGCATCTACCACTAAATCCGCAAATATCTCTATTTCCGGTTCATTACCAGTGCGTATCTGTACACCAGTAACCTGAGTTTTGTCCGCGTTTGATAAAAAGCTAGTTACCTGTGTACCTAACCTCAATTTTACACGATCATTTGCCACCAAACGCCGGCGGATAATCCACTCTAGCAAATTCCGGCTACAGGTGTGGGTAGCTAAATGAGAGTGAAAACGGGGACACCATCCGCTAGAACCCAACCAAGGAACATCCGCTGTCCAATTTACAAAAGGTGTACCTGACTCTGCTAATTCAGCAAGTATACCAGGAAACAATTGTTCTAAAATCTGTTGCCCCCGTATCAGTAGGGCATGAACATGAAAAGATTGGGGAACACCAGGGCGTTTTTCTGGTTGTGCAGTTGACCCTAGCAAGTCCTTTTCTACAATTATTACACGGTCAAAATACCGAGTCAGCACCTGAGCCGCCAACATTCCGGCGATGCTTCCCCCAATCACAACAGCAGTTTTTTCTGTAGATGTGGAATTATTTGAATACATCATTTCAAAATAGACTGAGTTAAAACAAATTTATGTTACATATCAGAATTTTATCAAAATTTTGTGGTTTGGGCATGGTTCGACATAGTTCGACTCCGCACTTCGACTTACTTCGACTACGCTCAGTACAAGTCGCTCAGTACAAGCTCACTAACCGCTGAGTACAAGTCTTTCCCGACCTAAATATACAACTTAAATTATCCAATTTTTGCTGATCCAAAATCACCATTTTAAAACCTCTTTCCTCATCTCCTCTATATCTAAATAATCATTGACAAATGCTTTTCTTAACAACTGATCAGGAATAAACTGATCATATTTTTGTAATTTCGGTGCTTCTGCATGACTCACTAAATGTTCTGCTGTAATTCTTTGCTCACATAAACCAACTATTTCTGAATAAACAGCAGAAAACTTATCCTTACCCACTTTCAAAGTCAAATAATAAGGATTTATCCCACCAATACTACTAATCTCTAAAGATTCTCGACAAAAACAATTTAATAATCTTTCTAAAGTTCGATAACCTACCGTACCCATCCAAGGAAAAATACAACATTTATTTTTATCTAATTTGATCATATTACTTTTATCTAATCCTGATTTTCTAGATAATTTCCTCACTTCCTGCAAACGCAATTGAGCATTTTTTTGTAAATAACTATATTCTGTATCTTCTAACAAAACCTGACGCATTCTTTGTAAAATTCTCCCATGAATATTCCCACTTCCACCACGCCAATAGATATTATCTTGACCATTAGCCTTACCTTCAACTTGTTTAACCAAAATCACCTGCTTTTTAAAATCAACTTCTAACACTTCCCAACTCTTACCAGCTAACCCAAATTGATTACCCACAGCAGGAGGTGTAGCAATACTACCTATTTCTGTTGTCCCTTGTTTCACAGTATATTCTTGATAGTCAGCAAACACAGCATAAAACTGAAATTTATTAACTACTTTTTCCCCTGCTAAACCAATAATTAATTTACCAGTTTCCGTTTTTTGAATGTGATTAATATCAATTAAATAACGAAGTAAGGTTTTATAATTATCTTGGGAAATATTAGCAAAAGGTGATAAATTCAAAATTTGTTGAGCTAAAGCAGCAGGTGAAATTGCTCCCGTTGCTGCTAAAATACTCATAGTTTGATGATAAAGTAAACTAAAAGGATATTTAATTGGTGTAATTGGTTCTATCCAACGTTCTTCTAAATAAAGTTGAATAATAGCGATACACTGTAAAAGTTGCCAGGGAATTTGATCTGGTAAAAAAGCTTCTGATAATGGTTTTGCTTCTGCACAAATAAAACGCATATCCGCAGTTTCTCCCCTTCTCCCACTGCGTCCCAATCTTTGTAAAAAACTTGCAACAGATACAGGTGATTCTAATTGAATAACTCTTTCTAAATAACCGATATCTATCCCTAATTCTAAAGTTAAAGTTGCCGCAGTCACCGCAGGAGTATTAGCTTCTCGCATAGCATTTTCCGCAGTTTGTCGTAAGCTGGCAGAAATACTACCATGATGGACATGATATATATCTGGAAATCCTGCGGTTTGTGCTATATTCCGCAAAGAAGAAATAACAGATTCTGTTTGATTCCGGTTATTAGCAAAAATCAAACATTTACGAGATTTGGTAAGGTTAAAAATATATTTTTCATAATCAGATTCATCAATATCTTCATTAATGAAAAAATGTTCTAAAGCTAGTTTTAATTGTCGCTTTCCTGCTTCAACATTTGGAGTAATTACTGGTTTATCTGTTCCTGAAATTAACCATCTTTCCGCTACTGAATAATCACCAAGAGTTGCGGATAAACCAATGCGTCTAGGTTGAATTTTGGTAAATTTGGCTAATCTTTGTAATTGACAAAGAATTTGACAACCTCTTTCTGAACCCATAAAGGCGTGAATTTCATCAATAATAATAAAACGTAAATCAGCAAATAATCTGCTTAATTCCTGATGTTTATTGATTAATAAACTTTCTAAAGATTCCGGTGTGATTTGCAGAATGCCTTGGGGATTTTTTAAAAGTTTGTTTTTGCGACTTTGAGATACATCACCATGCCAAGAATATACAGGAATATCTGCGGTTTTTAATAAGTCATTGAGGCGTTGGAATTGGTCATTAATTAAAGCTTTGATAGGACTAATATACAATACACCTATAGTAGTAGATGGTTTTTCCTGTAGTAAAGTTAAAATAGGTAAAAACGCCGCTTCTGTTTTTCCCGCAGCAGTGGCAGCAGCAACCAGCAAATGAGCATCAGTTTGAAATATAACTTCACAAGCCGCAATTTGTACTGGTCTTAATTCTGTCCAATTGTGAAGATAAATGTATTCTTGGATAAAGGGAGCAAGTCTAGAAAATGTGCTGTTACTCATAGATAGCAGGATATTCACAGAATGTTGGATACAGAATTTTGTGTTTTATATTAGTTGCTGACTTCAGTAAGCTTACAGTAAGCTAGTAACAAGAAGTCAAGTGATCAATTTAATGAAGTTGTAAAATTAGGAAAATGACAAATCAAGATGCAGGTGATCTTACCAAAGAGAAGTTATTAGAACGCTATGAAGTCCAGCAACAACTAGGTAAAAAAGCAGGAAGGAGGACACTGTTAACTCGTGACTTACAAACCCAAGAACTGGTAGTAGTGAAATTACTAACATTTGATGATGATTTTCAATGGCACGATTTAAAGTTATTTGAGCGGGAAGCAGAAACCCTCAAATCACTTTCTCATCCTGCTATTCCTCAATATTTAGATTATTTTGAATTAGACACACCAAACTACAAAGGATTTGCACTGGTACAAAGTTATATTCCTGCTGAATCTTTGGAAATGCAACTGAAAGCAGGACGCAGTTTTAGTGAAAAAGAAGTTAAACAATTAGCAACTGCATTGCTAGAAATTCTCAAATATTTACACAGTCAGCAACCACCAGTAATTCATCGTGATATTAAACCGAGCAATATATTATTAACAAATCGCTCTGGTAATAGTGTTGGTGATGTTTATTTAGTTGATTTTGGTTCAGTGCAAACTATTGTTAGAAGTAATAGTACCATGACTGTTGTGGGTAGTTATGGATATATGCCACCTGAACAATTTAGTGGTAAAGCTAGTCCTGCTTCTGACTTGTATGGTTTGGGTGCAACTTTAATTTATTTAGTTACAGGTCAACATCCAGCAGATTTACCGCAACAAGATTTAGTCATTAAATTTGAAGAAGCTGCAAATATTAGTCGTGATTTTAGTAATTGGTTGCGGAGAATGACACAACCGATGTTGAGTAAACGTTTTACTTCTGCGGATCAAGCTTTACAAGCTCTACAAGTACCTATTAATAAAATTCCTGCTCCAGTAAGGACATCTAATTTGATTTTAGAAAAGCCTTTTGGTAGTCAGGTGATGTTAAATAAAAATGCTGAGTTTATAGAAATTCTCATTCCCCCCAAATCAGGAATGTCTAAGGTAGGGGTGATGTTTGTTTGGTATTTTACGACTGTTTTACCGCTTTCTATTGTTTTTTCCATTTTTTCACCTATATTTGGTATCCTTTCACCTTTGCTACCTACACTTAATATATTCCTATTGATTTTTATCGTTCTACTGTCTTTATTTGGCAAAAAAAGACTGTATATCAATAAACGAGAAATTTCTTTATGTTATGACTTATTTGGTATGAGGCGCTATCATCCTCTTCCCAGTCACAGAAAGAATATTATTCGTTTGGAGCGTGGTAGTATATATTATAATCTTGCTCCTCATCCCTGTTTAATTATCTGGGCGGGGCTGACAAAGTATGAAATTAATACCAGTCAAAATAATATGTTTTCTGTTAGTACCATAGAATTAGATTGGTTAGCACAAGAACTTAGTGAATGGCTTGGTTTACCAATTACAAAAGAGTAAGTTATCAATTGATAATTGATAATTGACAATTGTTTCATTCAAGGTTTAAAACCTGTAAGCATTCAGCTAACACCTATGGCTTGCGTGAAGACGTAGGAGTCATACGGTAAGTTACGCTAACAGTAGTCAGCTTTGTAACAGTCACACCATCGAAAAAAACGAAATAATCATAAACTAAATTCGGCAGCATCATCATCTAAATAGCTATCTTTACCTGCTACCGTAAGTTGAAAATTATCACCGTGAATTAATTCAGAGAATTTAATTTCTGGGTTTTGATAAAGAACATTTAACACACTAATAAAATCCCGAATTATTTCCCCTGGTGTTAATAAAGCTTCTGCACCTAAGCGAGTCACAATTTCTTGGACAAATTCTTTTAAATCTGTCTCTTTTAATCTTGGTTCATAACCAAAATTTAAGGCATGAATTTCTGTTAATCTTTGCAAAAGTGTAAGTATTTCTGTTTCCGTTAAGGGGTGCAGACGCATCACAGTCCCGATGTATTCTTGTACATTAGCTTGGGTAACAAATCGGCTTTCTTTGGTGCGTCTGCGCCAAGCTGGATCGGCAAAAAGTCCCCGGTTTGGGTCTTCTAAAAATTGAGTAGTTCCACCAATGAAAATCCCCAGATTTTCGGCTTTACATTGCATGGTATCGTTAAACATTCCCAAGAGTCTATTATAGTTCTTTTCACGAGTAACTGTAGTGGATATTTGATATAAATTTACGGCTTCATCTAGTAAAATTAACAGTCCTTTATAGCCGATTTCTGCAACGAATTTAGCTAATAATTTAATATAATCATACCAAGTTTCATCATCAATAATGACACGCACTCCTAAAGCTGCTCTAGCTTCAGTTTTGGTGTTAAATTCTCCTCTTAACCAGCGTAGGGAGGCGTTTTTTAATTCTTCATCATCTAAGCGATAACTGCGCCAATAAGCAATAATGACACTACCAAAATCAAAGCCATGAACTAAGTCTTCAATATAATTAATTACTTCCCGAATTTTGGTTTCTACTTGGTCATCAAAACCTGCATCATTGGGACGCATTCCTGTTTCTTTGGCTACTTCTTGCTGAATTTTATTAATCCATCCTTCTAAAATGGAAATTAAAGCACCACCATCAGGACGGGTTTTTGTAGCTAAACGACTCATTAATTCTCGATAGGTTGCTAACCCTTCGTTGTTGCTTCCAGCTAGTCTTCTTCCAGAGGATAAATCAACATCAGCAACTACAAATCCTTGCTCCATTGCACGGTTACGAATCATCTGTAGCATGAAGCTTTTTCCTGAACCGTAATTACCAATGATAAACCGAAATGCAGCTACACCTTCTGCTATATCATTGAGATTTTGTAAGAGGCTATTTAGTTCTTTTTCTCTACCTACGGCTATATGTTCAATTCCGGTTCTGGGAACTACTCCTGCACCCAGGGAATTGATTAAAGCTGTGGATACTTTTTTTGATATTTTCTGTTTGCTCATGTAGTTTGGATTAGTATTTGTTATTAATTGATTTTTTCTTCAAAGTATATATAATATATTATATCATAAAAGTACAATTTTTTCTATTCAATCAACGGTTAAAATTAGTTTGGTTAAAATTAGCTTGGTTAAAATTAGCTTGTAAATGTAGCTTGTAAATGAGGGCTATTTATTTCTCTAATCTTCATGAATTGCTATAATTTTTTGGACATTGAGCAGATGTTCTGGGTAAATTTCCGGTTTGTCTTCTGCTGTTTCAATAATTAATTCACCAATAGTATTTTTGGCGATTTCATTGATAGCATCAATTAATAAATTAGGCATAGTGATTTGTGCTTCGGCAATTTGTTTAATAATAGCTTGGGGATTATCATGTTCGATTATGGCTTTTAATACCTGAATTTGATGGGTTGGCATTTGTGCTAAAAAATTCCTCCATTCTGAAGGTAGCTTTTCTTCTATAGGTTCTAGTAATTCATCAAAGGGAAATAATTCAACTTCATTTTCCTGGGTATTATCAGATAATGGTTCTTGATTGAGGTTTTCTATGTTTTGCAATAGTTCCCAAACTTGGTTTTGTAATAAGTCTCGCTCATCTTGTAATAAGGAAATTTGATTGTGTAATTGGCTAATTTCTGCCTGTTGTGCTTGTTTTTGATTTTGTAAATTTTTCAGTTTATTTTCTAGATTTTCTTGGGCGTTAATTGTCTCTTTTAATAAGTTATTTTTAGTGAAGACTTTGCTTTCTAAGTCTTGGATTTCTATTCTCAGTTCATAGAGTTTTTCTTCTAGTTGGGGTTTGAGTCTATTGGAGAGAATCAGGTGATTTTCGATTTCTTCTTTTTCTTGCTTGAATGCTTCTATTTGGGCTTGTAATTGGGTTATTTCTGAACGGGATACGTTACAATTTAGCTCTAAACGACGTTTTTCTGCCGTTAGTTCAGAACAAGATTTTTTGAGTTCTATTGTGCTGCCTTCTAATTTGTCTATGGCATTTTTTATAGTATTAATTTCTAGCTCCAAATGCTTTTTTTGTCCAGCAAAATTACCTATTTCTCGATGTAAATTATCTCTTTGATTACGAGATTCTGCGATTTGATTTTGTAGTTGCTGTGATTCTGTATAGAGAAGAATTTTATGTTGTTGTACTTGTTCTACTTCTCTGGCAATGCGATATTTTAAGCCTTCCAATTCTCTAATTTTTCTATAGAGAGAACTTAAAACCATCAGTTCATAATTTCTACGTCTTTTATCCACAAATAAGGCGGCTGAATAGGTGGCAAGTACGGTAATGATTCCAGTAACTAAGGCTTGAGTAAAATCCCAGTTGGGAACAAGACTTAAACCAAAACTTACACTAAAGGCTGATACCCCTAAAATCACTTTATTGCTTACTATTCCTGATTGCATTTTGCTGGTTTTTAGCTTATTAATCTGGTGAGAATCAGTAGTTGTTAAGGTCATTATTGTTCACATTTTATTGAAGGTCAGGGTGTGTTACAGCAGGAGTCAGTGGTTCGGCTTCGCTCACCAACCGGAGTCAGGAGTAAAACTAGCTTAGTGTATAGGTTTCAATTTAGATTCTGTACCTCATGGATCTGCAATCTGCTGTATTTAAAAATTTAATAGTATAGCTGTCGCTAAGTTAAGAGTTTTAAAAGCTGACTGCTGATTGCTGTAAATTAATTACAGGCTATTAATTACAGGCTGTTTTTATTATTACCATACACAGCTAAATCTGCTTTTAAGAAGTCAATAAACTGCCGTGCTGTGCGGCCAGAACGGCCATTATGACGAGTTGCCCATTGTAAAGCTTGAAATTCTAAATCTTCGGGTTTAAGATTAACGCCTGTTTGTACTGCTAAATGCTGAACAATGTGTAAATATGTTTTTTGATCTGCGGCTTCAAAGGTTAATGTTAAACCAAAGCGATCGCTAAAGGAAAGCTTTTCCTGCATTGTATCCCAAGCATGGACTTCTTCGTTATCCTTGGGGGTAGGTCTATCACTAAAATACTCTCTAATCAAGTGCCGACGGTTGGATGTAGCATAAACAATTACATTTTCTGGTCTAGCGGTTAAGCTGCCTTCTAAAACTACTTTTAGTGCTTTAAAAGCATCATCATCTTCCTCGAAGGAAAGATCATCGACAAAGATAATAAATTTTTGCGGCACTCCTCGTAAATATTCAACAATTTTTGGTAAGTTTTGTAATTCTGATTTTGCCACTTCGATTAAGCGCAGGTTTTTGTCGCTATATTCGTTTAATAAAGATTTTACTAAAGATGACTTACCAGAACCGCGACTACCGTATAGTAATACGTGCAGTGCTGGTTGTCCTGACAATAAAAACAGGGTATTTTTTAACAAAGCATCTTTTTGCCAATCGTAACCTACTAATGTATCTAGTTTAACTGGATCAGGATAGAGTATACCTAAAAACTGCCCATCTTGCCACCTAAAAGCGCGATATTGGGCAAATAAACCAGTGCCATGCTGTTGATAATAAGCGGCTAAGTCTTCAACAGCATCAGCCCAAGTATCTAATTGTTGTAAAGTGCTGATTAAATCAGTATCAACTTCTACTGCTTGGGGTTCTTGATACCAGACGACTGGGGAAACTGGCAAATGAGATACCACTTGCACCCACTCACTTAAAACAGCACTATTACATTCATATAAATTTTGTAAGGCTTGTAAATCATGCTGGGCTGCTGCAATTAAGGCTGGTGGTAAATCAGTAAATTCTCGCTGTTGAGCTAGTCTGGTAAAGGGGTTATCCGCAATGAGAATTTGTTTAATTAAGTATTCTTCCCAGGTTTGTTTACTGGCTGCCAAAGCTTGAAAATAATTACCGTAAGCTTGGAGACAGTCGCGCCCATCTGCGTCAGTGTAACGTATAGCTTGCAGCAGATCAAGAAATGCGATCGCTACTTCGCCTTTAAGAACTGATTGGTAAATTAAAAGAGACGCTGCTTGGCGTTGGAAGAATTGAACTTTGGTGTAAGACGAAGTATTTACGGTAGACATTCCTTGATCATCCATCAATTAACTGTATTTGTCTGCTCAATCTAAAAGTAAAATCCAAATCAACACAGGCTGTAACAATGAATTTAGGTATAGTTGCCGCTTTTGGCTACGGCATTTTAGCATTATTAGGCGGAATCATTGGCTACATCCAAGCCAAGAGCAAAGTTTCCTTAATTAGTGGTATAATTAGTGGCTTATTCATTATCTTTGCTGCTTACTGCCAACTTCAAGGACAAAGCTGGGGTTTAAGTGTAGCAGCTTTTGTTATTGGTGTGTTAGTATTTTTCTTTTCCATTAGATTGGCTAAAACACGGAAATTTATGCCTGGGGGATTGATGATTATTTTTGGGATCGTGACATTAGTAGTCATATTGAATCAAATTTAACGAAGGCAGGAGGCAGGAGGCAGGAGGCAGGAGTCAGGAGTGAAACTGGCGAATGTGTCTAGGTTTCAATTTTGATTCTGTACCTCGTTGATATGCAATCTGCTGTATCAGTAAAGATAAAAGTTAGTGAGTAAATTTGGTCTTTACAGGCGAATTTTCGCCCAGATGACCACAAATACTGTTAAATTTGAAACATACTGTTCCTAGTAAGTCTGATTTTAGTACAATTATATTATAAATAAAGGCGTGATTTTTATGACACATTGAGGGTATGGATAAAAAAAATCCTTGAGAGCAAAGGATATGAACTAGCAATTATTAAATTGTTAGTAAAAATTACGATTAACAAGATTTAAACAAAGAACTCTATATATACTAGAGTTAGTATTATCAATAGTGTAAAGATTTTATGGTATCTTCAGTATACTTTAAAGGAAAAATAAAGGTAAATTTGCCATATTGGCAGGTTTTCCTGAAATAAATAGGATATTACTAGATAGTAGCAATCTTTATTAATGTTTGCGCTATTGTAGCTATCTACCTAATCCTAAGCAGAGGAAATCAAGGCATACCTAAGTAATTCTTTCAGCAATTTAAGCAACTAGGAAATTAATACATGATATTATCACTGTCTTCTCAAAATGTTATCCAGTATCTGCACAAAGCAGGTCTGTGTAGCTCAGAAGATGGCGCATTATATGAATCTGATTTACCAGAAAGTGGCGGTAATAATCGGAATTTACTGGTGAAGCTGGCAGATAATCGTAAACTTCTGGTTAAACAAGAACGATGCAGGAATTTTGATAGCAGTCCCCATGAATTTTTTAATGAGTGGCTGTTTCATCAATTACTGGATAAATTTCCAGTGCTGGGGAATATTTCGGCGATCGCATCATTATTGGTCCATTTTGATGCAGAAAATTATATCCTGGTTCGTAGTTACCTCAGCGAATATATGGAACTGGGGAAATTTTACGAAAATAACAGTATTTTCCCCATTGAAATTGCCACCGCCATTGGTAATACATTAGCGGTGTTACATCGTTCTACTTTCCAAAAACGAGAGTATCGTGATTTTATGGATACTGCTCCCCAAGGACAGTTTCGCTATCACTATTACAACCCAGCGCAAGGAATAGGATCAATAAATCAAGATATTTTTGGCAATATTCCTACAGAAGCACTCAAATTGCATACACTCTATCAACAATATGAAAGTTTAGAATCAGCGATCGCCGATTTAGCTTATGAATGGAAACCTTGTTGTTTAACTCACAACGATTTACAATTAAACAATATTTTGGTGCATTCCCGTTGGCAAAATCTAGATAACTGTTTGGTAAGATTAATTGATTGGGAAGCTTGCACTTGGGGAGATCCAGCCTTTGATTTAGGTACTTTACTAGGAAGCTATGTCAAAATTTGGCTTTCTAGTTTAGTAGTAGATCCCAGTTTAAATTTAGAAGAATCTCTAAATTTGGCAATCATTCCCTTAGAAGTTATTCAACCTTCAATTTTGGCAGTTATCCACGCTTATCTTCATGCTTTTCCCATAATTTTGGATTACCGTCGGGACTTTATTCTGCGAGTGATTCAGTTTACAGGTTTGGCACTAACTCACCAAATTCAAAACATGATTGAGTATCACAAATACTTTGATAATACCCACCTGTGTATGCTAGAAGTTGCCAAAAGTTTGTTAATTATGCCTGAACAAGCAGTATTAACTATTTTCGGCAGTTCCGAAGCAGAAATTCTCCAATCAGTAACCGGATTAAACACCAAAGCTAAACCTGAAAAAGAAAAACAACTACTACGGATTTATTACGAAAAAACTCGCCTACGTGGTTGTTAGTATTTTAGGTAATATTTTAGGTAGTATTTTAGGTAGTATTTTAGATGATATTCAAATTTGGAGGTGCAATTTCTTCATGTTAGATAACTCTACTAATCAAATTCTCAATTCTTTATTTGATATTGCCAGCAATATTCAGATTGCCCCAAACTTTTGTATTCAACATCCCAATTATCAACCTTTTGCATTGCCAGCGACAGTAGCGAATAGATTTAAACACAATTCACCAGATTTACAACATAAATATCTGGCTTTACTATTGCGGAATTTTCTCCACGGTATTTATTATAATGGTTCGCTGCAAACTGTTTTATCAGTCAATGCCGAAGATGGTAATTACTCACAACAGAACTCACAACAGAAAAGTTTAGAGCAAAATTATAATGTGGGTATTGATTGGGATTTTTATGAGCAATTACACCAAAATAATCATGGTATAGGTAACTATGATTCTAATTGGGAAGTATTAAGACGAGAACCAGATAAAACTCTAGCAGTAACTAAAAATGGGTTAACATTATATGTTGAACCAGAATGCTATCTCAAATCAAGTAAAAAGTCGATAAAAGTAGGTGATTTAATAGCAATTTGGATGCCAAAAAACCGTTTACAAAATAACTGTTATGTGGCGGTTAGTAATTTAGGACAACAACGCCAAAATACATCCGAGACTAATCTAGGAGTAGGGCGAATTTATTTTAATTTTAGTCCATCAGGTGCGATCGCTCTCATGGATACCCTCACACAACAACTCAATAACGACCATATTCCCTTTAGTTTTGAAGTTCTTTATAACCCCGGTGCTTATGGGCGGTATGATGCTGGTACACTTTATTTTGAAAGACAAGATTACCCCATCATTCACAAAATTCTTCAGACAGTTTACCAAGAAAATCAATCTTATTTTCACCCAGAAATTCCCCTATTTACCAAATATTTAGCACCTGGACTGAGTTTAGCAGAAGAACCAAACCAAAAATTTGCCGCCCAGGAAAGTTTTGGGATGAACCGTTGTCAAATAGTTGCTAATGCTTTGTTAGAAGCTTGGGAAAAAGGGAAAAACGCCATTGAAGAACGTATACAGATTATTAACCAACACTTTGCACAGCATTTAATTGATGTACAACGTCCTTATCTTAACCCCAGTTCTGAAGATATATATATCCCATTAAATTCTTAATAACTTAGTAAGTATTCAGTAAGTATTCAGCTATCAGTAATTTGTGTTTTTTGTGAGTTTTGCTGATAGCTGACTGCTGACTGCTTACAGAAAATGTAATTTACCTGTTTTTTTGTTTTAATAGAGGATTTTTAGACGATGATTTTTACATATCAAAGAACTGTCAGATTTGCCGATACTGATGCTGCTGGAGTCGTTTATTTTGCCAATATTTTAAGTATTTGTCATGAAGCTTACGAAGAATCACTTTGGCATTCTGGCATAAATATCAAAACTTTTTTTACACATCCATCTGTTGCTTTTCCCATCGTTCATGCAAATGTAGATTTTTTGCGTCCGATTTATTGCGGTGACAAGTTAATGATTAGTTTAATACCCCAAAAAATAAGTATTGATAAATTTAACATTACTTATGAAATTACCATAACTGATGTAATAGTTGCTAAAGCAATTACTCGCCACGTTTGTATTGATCTCAATAGTAGAACCAAGCAAGAATTACCAGAAGAGATAATTTCTTGGTTAGAAACGAACCGCAGAGACGCAGAAGGTGCTGAGAGAAGAAAGTCAAGGGAAGAGATTATGTAATTGATAATTGATAATTGATAATTGATAATTGATAATTGATGATTAATTATTCATAATCATGAGATGATTTAGCTAAAAAATCCAGTGCTATTTGTTGCAGTTGTTGACGGTTGATTTTACCTTGTTCATTACGAGGTAAATTTGCTACAGAAATCCAATATTTAGGAATTTTAAACCTACTAAGTTTATCCTTGAGTTGACTTTCAATATTTAAAATAGAAATATTTGAATGCTGAGGAATATAAATAGCTGTTAATGCTTCTCCCCAATCTTTATCAGGTATACCAATTACACAAACATCAATTACCATATTTGTTTTTATAATCGCTGATTCAATTTCTATCGGATAAATATTTTCACCACCAGAAATAATTTTATTACTACTACGTCCAATAATATGTAAATATCCATCTCCATCTACAAAACCAATATCATCTACTACTAAACTATCCCTATTTTCCCAAAGTTGGGGATAATAACCTAAAGCCAAAGATTTAGCTTGAATATTAATATTGCCCGTTAAATTATTAATAGTAATTTCTGCATGGGGGAGAATTTTACCACTGTTAACATTACCCTGCAAAAATTCATCAGGTTTCAAAGTCGCAACCTGAGAAGCTGTTTCTGTCATTCCATAAGTAGGTGCTAACCTAATATGATAAAATCTCGCTTTTTCTAACAATTCATCCCATGCTGGCGCACCTCCTAAAAGTACAGTTTCAAACTGAGATAGCCATTTTGTGAGTTGTGTATTTTGCAGCAGTCTTTGTAACTGAGTAGGAACTAAAGATATAAAAAAATCTGAAGGATTAATATTTGGTATTTGTTGAAATTCAATTTCTTTAAATCGAGTAATCACTAATTTACCACCAGTAGTAAAACTTCTCATAAACTGCATTAAACCACTGACATGATACAGCGGTAAAATACAAAAAGAATTTACTGTTTTTAACTGAAAATACTCTGTAAAACCTTGTACAGATGCCGTTAATGTTTCCCATGTATGAATTGTAAATTTAATCTTTCCCGATGAACCACCAGTAGGAATCATGATAGAATTGGTAATTGGTAATTGGTAATTGGTAATTGGTAATTGAGGAGTAAACTGACAACAATCTCCCCAAATTATATCTGGTTGTACCAAATTAAAAACTTGTTCCCATTCATTTTTTCCCCAGTCTGGGTTACATAAAAAAACTGGACATTTTGCAGCACAAGCAGCAATGAAACAAGCTAAAAATCTCACTGGTTCGCGTTCAGATACAATGATTTTTGGTAGTGTTGTATTTTTAGATAATTCGATTATTTCTAAAAGTCCTAAATATAATTCTGTAGCTATTTGATAAAATTCCTGGCTATTATCAACAATTAACCAATGATGATTTTTGAGTTTTTCTAAATACTCTAAAGGTTGTTCCATAGACTTTGAGTCCAGTTTGCTTGTAGTTGGGTAAAATGAGAGTATCCCAATGAAAGGAAAAATGAACGCAGCAACACTAAAAAATCTCTCATAATCTCTTACCTTTGTGTACTTTGCGTCCTTTGCGGTTCAATCATATCAAGTCTTGGAGCATTTTATTTCCCTAGTTAAAAATAAATTTACACATTTGGGATACTCCCGGTAAAATAGTGATTGATGCCAAAACCGACTGCGCGATGATTGCTAGATAATTCTGCTGCTAATTTTAGTGCAGCTTGTCTACCAATGGCAGTTTCAAATACAGATGAGAATACCACATCAATTTGATGTTGTTGGCAAAATTTTCTTAACCTTGATGGTGAACCTACTATACCAGGTTTAATGACAAAAATACTCCGCCAACCTTGTTGATAACAATTTTCCAGTTGTTGTAATGTAGCTACGGATTCATCTAAGGCAATTTTTGTACTATAATAATTACTTAATTCCAGCATTTCTGAGAATTTATCTACAGGTAATGGTTGTTCAATAAATTCAATTTTATTGGGGAAATTATCGCATTTTTCTAACCATAATTTAGCTGCATTATCATCAAGTCCACCATTAGCATCTAACCGCAGTTTTGCTGATTCTGGTAATTGATCAATCAATAAATTTAAAATTTCCAATTCTGCGTTTATATCATTAACTCCAATTTTCCATTTAAAGGTTTTATAACCTTGTTTCCATAAATTTTGCCATTGATTTAAAGCCGCTTTTCCTGCTGGTAATAATCCGCTAAAATTCAGATGATGGTAATTTAGAGATTCGTGATTTTCTTGTAAATTCTCTAGTGCTGATTCAAAACCAAATTGACAAGCTGGTAATTGATTGGGAATATCAAAAATTATCTCTGATGTAATTTCTTTTGGTAGTTGATGACAAAAATCTAAAGCTTCTTCTAAAGTTTCCGAACCAAACCAAGAAATAGGGGCAATTTCCCCCCAACTCACTTTTCCTGTCATATCCACAAGTCTGATAATTACACTTTCTCGTATTTCCCAAACTCCATGATTGGTAATCACAGGACGAGTGAATTTTTGACTAATGTTGCGAAAAGAAAATTGATATTTCATGTTGAACAATTGATAATAGATAATTGACAATTGACAATTGACAATTGTTTCATGCAATGTTGAAAAATTATCAACTTTCCATTAGACATCTCTACAAAAGAAATTATGGAACTTATGTATGGGGGCAGGTCGAAGCATTTGGGATATCTATATCTCTGATTTTTCCGTTAAATTATCGCCCATAAGCTTCGCCCCTACGTTGCCCCTACGTCGCCCGACTCCTTACAATTATCCCAACAATTATCCCAGCATAAATCCTGTACCCAATAATAAGCAACTCCAAAAATGTACAGCAACAGCAATAAATTTAGAGTTACTAACTTTTTCTGGTAAGTGATGATTTTCTAAAACATGACGACATAATTTAAACGCAAAAGGTAAACTTAGCCAACTTAATAAAGTCCAAAGGGGGAAAATTCCTAACACAACTAATAACAAAGATAAGGGATAAATACTAGCTGTAAACCAAACTAATACCTGTGCGCCTTTTTCTGTACCTAACCGCACAATAGGCGATCGCTTTCCAGCAGCTATATCATCCTTTACTTGGTGAAAATGTGAACAAAATAAAACTAAACTGGTGACAATCCCAACAATCACAGAAGCTGCTAAATTAGTCATTGACCAAGTTTGAGTTTGACTGTAATATGCTGCTGTCATTCCCAATGGTCCAAAGGCAAAAAAGCAAAGAATTTCGCCTAAACCCTGGTATCCTAAACGAAAAGGAGGTCCTTGGTACATATAACCCAAAGCACAGCATAGCAAGATTATACCAATTACAGTAGGGTCTTTTTGCAAAAAGGCGATCGCTATTATCCCCAACAAACCCGAACTTAAACACAAATTACCTAACCAAAACATTAACTGCTTATTACCAGTTAAATTCACCAAAGAATGATGTTTATTTTTATCAATACCTGTTTCTGCATCAAAAACATCATTACTGATATTTTCCCAAGCTAAAATTAAAATTGCCGCAGTCATAAAAACTGCAAATATTAAACCATTAAAAATCTTAGTTTCTGCAAATGCTACCGCCGAACCTACCCATATAGGCATAATAGCAACACTGTACATTGGCGGTTTGATAGCAGCCATCCATAACTTATTTTTGGGTATTGATATCTGATTTGTAGTCATCAGTCTTGATAAATTAAATTACTAAAAATTGACTTATCAATTAGATTTTATAGTTGGCTGCGACATTTTACGGTAGTAAATTACCAAAAAATGCTAATTTTGTGATTGATAGTTTACCTACTGTTAACAAAACTTGACTTGACATTTTGGAGTATGCAAGAGTATGTGTTTTCAGTTTTACCAGAACCCAGCAAATTAGAGGCTGGTTAATGGTAACAGAATATGCTACCTATAGAAATACGACCATGACTTATTACACTTTAGGAAGATAACTTAAAAAAAATTAACTTATACATCCATGACAATTTCACCATGTCGCAGCAGTTTCTTTATAGAATATAAAGATTTGCATCAATTACTGTTAGCAGTGCAAGAAAAGTGCTATGAACAGCGTAGCCAGCAAATTGTGAGTATTTCCCTGGCAATTGATTTCATAGATCCTTTAGTGGTATTAGATAAGTTTGCCCAAAAAAATACATTAAACTTTTACTTTGAGAACAGAAGTAAAGGTGAAGCCATTGTAGCCATTGATGCTATCAAAAAATTAGATATTAGTGGTCAAAATAGATTTCATAAAACCGAAGAATTTATCAAAGATTGTCTCAAAAACGTCATTAATTTTGGCAATATAAACCCTGTAATGGGGCAACCTTTTGCCGGTACTCACTTTTTTTGTAGCTACAGTTTTTTTGATCAGCATCACTATTTAGATTATCCATTTTCATCTGCTACTATTTTTCTACCTAAATTACAAGTAGCAGTCAAAAATTCTTCTTGCACCTTAGTTGTGAATCATTTAATTCATGCTGACATTAATATTCAAACAATATTACGGGAATTACAGGACAAAATTAAGACTCTCCAATCTTTAGTAAAATCATCGCCAAACATTGAAAATTCTTCAGCCAATTTTATCAAAACCAAGATTAATAATGCCGATAATTTTAAATATTCAGTATTATCAGCTTTAGAAAAAATTGAATCCAAACATTTAAGAAAAATTGTTTTAGCCGATGCTTTAGATGTCAAATCATATAATTCCTTTAACTTATTCAAATCTTTAAATAATCTGCGACATTTCCATCCTAATTGTTATGTTTTTTCTACCAGCAATGGTAAAGGACAAAACTTTATAGGTGCGAGTCCAGAACGGTTAATTAGTATTCAAGAACAGCAATTAATTACTGATGCTTTAGCAGGTTCAGCCCCTAGAGGTAAAACACCAAATGAAGATGCAGCCAATGCCAACAACTTAGTTAATAGTACCAAAGAAAAACACGAACACAACCTAGTAATTGATTTTATCACCCAACGTTTATCACAACTCGGTTTATTTCCCCAAATTTTATCACCACGTCTGCGACAATTATCTAATATTCAACATTTATGGACACCCATTACTGCGGTAGTACCTGCTAACGTCCACCCTTTAAAAATCGTTGCCCAATTACATCCTACACCAGCGGTTGCCGGTGCAGATAGAGATATTGCTTGTGCAGAAATTCGCCGTTATGAAAAATTTGAAAGGGGTTTATATGCTGCACCTTTGGGATGGGTAGATGCAAAGGGAAATTGTGAGTTTATTGTCGGTATTCGTTCAGCTTTAATTGATGGCGATCGCGCTAGACTTTATGCAGGTGCGGGTATCGTCGCCGGTTCTGATCCTGATAAGGAATTTGCTGAAGTGCAGCTTAAACTTCAAGCATTACTCAAAGCTTTAATTTAGGTTTTGGTAAATAATTGTTTCCATCCCCTTGCGGGGAAGTTGATTTGGAAAGGGTTTTTGCCCCCACTGGCAATCATCCTAATTCCCCTGTTTCCATCCCCTTGCGGGGAAGTTGATTTGGAAAGCAACTGTCGTAGTGTCAAAAGGCGGGTTAAGTGCCGTTTCCATCCCCTTGCGGAGAAGTTGGTTTGGAAAGCCCAGTAAATCTGGGTACCATCAACCAAGGTGGAAAGTTTCCATCCCCTTGCGGGGAAGTTGGTTTGGAAAGCGGTGTATATCTCGCTCATGGGAGCGATAAAACAAAGTTTCTATCCCCTTGCGGGGAAGTTGGTTTGTAAAGAGTTCACTTCTGGAAACCTTACAGAGCAAGGGTTTCAGATACCCCAATCTACACACCTTTTTTTATTGAGAAAAAATCAGTGCTTATTGAGAAAAAACTGACTCATTCAAGAGTCAAAAGCCTTGCTACAAAAGCAATCGACACAGGTCAACGAATTTATTAGGTTTTCAAGGTTCGGGGGACGTGTGTCGATGTTCTTGATACACTTTTTATATATACAACACATCGCCATAAATGTCAAGCTTTTGACAGATGACAATACCTTTGCCACTTTCCCGTAGGTTGGGTTGAACGAAGTGAAACCCAACTTACAGCAATTTTCAGGTAAATGAACCACATTTTTTAATCTCACGCAAAGACGCAAAGGCGCAAAGGAAGAAAGGAAGATAACAAGAAGGATGTGGTACAAATACATGAAAACTGCTGTAAACTCAACGTATTTGTTGGGTTTCGTTCCTCAACCCAACCTACAAATCAAGATATTTTTGATTTTGGCGAAGGTATTGATATTGGTATAAGTTTGCTCGGATGTGAGGAAATATCTAATTTTAGTATTCCCCATCCAGAAGCAAAAATCCCAAATATCTATTAAATTCGGCTACATTAATTATTTTTCTGGCAACACCCTACCTGTATTAAAATATAAATGTGATTATTTAATGTGTTCATTTTCAAGGGTTAACTATAATTTTTGATGTTCACATAAAAAACTTTTCAAACTTTTTAACCTTGATTTATTGTAAAATATAAAATAAAATATAAAAGGACTGAAGTCCTTACTACTAACCATGCAGAGTTTATTTACTAAATATCGTCTATTCTGGTCTATTATTTTTCTGGTCGGTGCTTTGGGATTGACTTTTTTTATCTCTCTTTCTCAAGGTGCTGTTAATTTTAATTTTGTTGATTTTTACCAAGCTTTATTTCGAGAAGGTGACCCTATTAAACAAACTATTCTCTGGGATTTACGACTTCCGAGAATTATTGCTGCTATGGTTGTAGGGGCGGCTTTAGGTATGTCAGGCGCACTTTTACAGGGGATGTTGCGTAATAGTTTGGCTGACCCTTTTATCTTGGGAATTTCTGCGGGCGCTGGGTTAATTGTGATTATTATGATTGTTTTGCAGGTGTTCCCTATTGCGATTCCTTTTGCTGCTTGGTTGGGGGCAATTTTAACTTCTGCTCTTGTTATTTTCCTCGGTCGTTCTCCAGGAGGAATTTCTGTAGAAAGGTTAATTTTGGGCGGTGTTGCTGTTAGTGCTTTGTTTGGTTCTGTGCAAAGTACGTTATTATTAATGGCGGAAGATGGTCAGGTGCAAATTGCTTTAAGTTGGTTGGTTGGTAGTTTAAATGGTCGTGGTTGGCCAGAAATTTCTACTGCTAGTCCTTATATTATTTTGGCTTTATTATGTGGTTGTTTGTTAGCGCGATCGCTCAATGTTTTGGCTTTGGGTGATGAGTTAACTGTGGGTTTGGGTGTTTCTTTATTTCGTTCTCGTTTATTAATTGGTGGTGTTGCCACTTTATTAGCTGCTGGTGCTGTGAGTATTGCTGGTTTAATTGGTTTTGTGGGTTTACTTGTTCCCCATGCTGTACGTTTAATGGTGGGAACTGATAACCGTTTTGTTTTGCCTTTTTCTGCTGTTGCTGGTGCTTGGTTATTGATGTTTGCAGATTTATTAGCGCGACTCGGTGCGGTGGAACTTCCTGTTGGTTCGGTTACTGCTTTGTTAGGTTCTCCTTTGTTTATTTGGTTACTTTATCGTCGTTCCAGTGGTTTAGGTTAGAATTATCAATTATCAATTATCAATTATCAATTATCAATTAAAAACTATGCCTTTAGAATTAGAAAATCTCTCTGGTGGTTACACTGCTTTACCCATTGTTAAAGATGTGAATTTGTCTTTACAAACTGGTGAATGGTTGAGTTTAGTTGGTGCTAATGGTTCTGGTAAGTCTACTTTATTAAAGTTAGTTAGTCGTATTCTCTCTCCTCAAGGTGGAGTAATTTTATTGGATGGTAAAGCTATTCATTCTCAACCACCTAATTTAGTTGCTCAGAAATTAGCTCTTTTACCACAACAACAACCTGTTCCTACTGGGTTAACTGTACGTCAATTAGTTAGTTTAGGTAGAACTCCTCATCAAAAATGGTGGCAATGGGAATTAACTGGTAATGATAAACAAATTGTAGAAACTGCAATTCAAAAAACACAACTTGAAAAATTTAGCGATCGCCTAGTAGAAAATCTCTCAGGAGGTGAAAGACAACGGGCTTTTTTAGCTTTAGCTTTAGCACAAGAACCCAAGGTTTTATTATTAGATGAACCGACTACTTATTTAGATATCAATTATCAACTTCAGTTATTAGAATTACTCAAAAATCTCAATCTCCAACAACAATTAACTATCGTCACTGTTTTACATGAATTAAATTTAGCTGCTCGTTATAGTTCGAGAATTGCTTTATTAAAACAAGGTCAACTTTGGGAAGTTGGTACACCGGAAACTGTGTTAAACCCAAGTAATATTTCTGAAGTTTTTGGTGTTGAATCTTTAATTATTCAAACTCCTATTGGTTTACAGGTTTGTGCAGTTTCATCTTTATAAATTGACAATTGACAATTGATAATTGACAATTGTTGTACTCAAGTTTTAAAACCTCTCTTTTCTAGGAGAGAAAATAAAAAATTGCCTATTTCCTCTTCTATTTCTGACTCCTGACCGGGAATTTTAGATTTTAGATTTTAGATTTTAGATTGAAATCAAAGTCTAAAATCTAAAAATAAGGTTTCAAGCCTCTCCATTCATGGAGAAAAATACAAATGTTTTTCGCCTGCAAGCCTCTTCTTTAAAGGAGAGGATAATCCAAAATCGTCAATCCAAAATCCAAAATTGATTGACTCCTGCTATAACTGTCATAATTTATCAACAGTTATAAATTCATAACCCTGTTGTAACAGTTGGGGAATCAAAATTTTGATAGTTTCTGCTACATCTTGTCCACCACAAACTCCATCATGTAATACTATTAATGATCCATTTTGAACTTGTTTTAAAACTCGGTTCACAACAATAGAAACACCAGGACGCACCCAGTCTTCTGGAACAACACTCCACATCACTGGTCTATAATTCCACTGTTGAAATAATTGTAATATTTTGGGTGTGAAAAAACCGTTAGGAGGACGCACATCTCTCACTTGTTCCGGTTGTAATTCACAAGCATTATAAATTGCAGTTTGGGTTTTTTCTAAACTCTGTTTAAGTTGAGTTTCTGACAGGGTGGGAAATGAATGATGTTCGTAACCATGTAACCCTATCCAATGTCCTCTATCTTTAACAGCTTTAGCAATATCGGGTGAACGGTTAACACAAACACCCAACCAAAAAAAACTAGCTGTAATTTTATAATGTTCTAAAACCTTCAATACTTGGGGTGTGTATTGAGGATGGGGACCATCATCAAAAGTAAGTGCTATTTTTTTAGTCTTACTATCTCCACACCAAAGACAGTGGGGAAAAGTTGGTTGAAGTATGCGGTAAACTATTGGAAATAGAGGTGCAAACTGCATAATTGATAATTGATAATTGATAATTGATAATTGATAATTTGTAATTAAGATTTAATTTTCTGCAATTATCATCATGTTAATTAGCCTTCCTAAACTTCCGATATTCCCAAGGATCAACAAATTTTCGATCATTCCAAACTCCTAGCTTTTGCTGTTGTGCTTGTGCTTCTGCCTGTTGGATGATATCTTTACTGGGACACTTGCTTAAATAAGGACGATAAACTTTAGCTAAACCTTCCTCTAACAAAACTTGTTGGATAAAAGTGCCATTTTTTAATCGCACTTCTGCCAATTTTCTACCATAGCGATCGCTTTCTATAATATCCAACTTCACGCGATCGCCTGACTGTTTCACCAATTCTTGTACCCGTATTTGTGCTTTTACTCCCCAATTAAATTGATTTATATCCCGAACCCGCCTACTATTTTTTTCTTTGTTGGTGTGAGGTATTTCTGGTGCATCCACACAAGCCAATCTAACTGTAAATTTTTGATTATCTGCACCTCTTAACACCAATGTATCACCATCACTTACCCTTTCCACAACTTCACCAGAGCCAGCAAATAGGATATTATATTCCATCAAACTCACAACAATGAGAACTGCACTTAAACCAATGATAATTTTTTTAATTAATTTATTCATTTAACGATAACAACAGTGACGACACAGACAATATTGATCTAGATGCTTTAGAAGATGCAGTTGCGGATATTGAACAATATTTAGCACAAAAGGACAAAAAACCGAAAAATTAAGAATTGTTCACCTATGAGTTAATTGTCGCTGGGCTTCATATAACATTAAAGCTGCGGCGATCGCCACATTCAATGATTCTACTCCAGGACTAAGGGGAATTTTAACTTGAGTATCTGCCATTGCGGCTAAATCATCTGACAAACCAGCACCTTCATTTCCCAGTAAAATTAAACTCGGTTTTTGCCAATCTACGTCCCAATAAGTTAAACTCGCAGTTGGTAAAGTCGCAATTACTTGCATTCCCGCTTGCTGACATTGTTGAACTGTTGCTTTTAAATCTTCACTTACTGCCTTATTTAAACGAAACCACTGCCCCGCAGATGCACGTAAAACCTTGGGGTTATCTAAATCAACACTATCATCACTCAACCATAAACCCGACGCACCCGCAGCTGCCGCAGTTCTAATAATAGTTCCCAAATTACCGGGATCTTGCAAAGTTTCCACAGCCAAAACTAACCCACTCCAACCAACTTGGTTTTCCTGTTCACCCCGTTTTGCAGTCGCTACCACACCATCTGGTTGTACTGTAGTTGCGATCGCTGCTAAAACTTCTGTACTGACAATTTCTGCCCGATTACACCGATTACAAGCCACTTGCCATAATTGAGGATGTGTCTGTTCCCATTGCGGAGTACAGCAAACTACATCTAAAGGGTAATCAACCGTACAAGCTTCTTCTAACAAGTGCGTCCCTTCCAATAAAAATAATTGTTGTTTATGCCTCTCTTTGGTAGAGTGCAACTTGCGGATCTGCTTAACTAGGGGATTTTGTAAACTGGTCAGCACGATTTTAAATTTTAGATTTCGGATTTTAGAATGATCTAAAACCCAATATTATGTTAATAATGCGGAACCCGGGACTTGAACCCGGAAGCCTTGCGGCACTAGAACCTGAATCTAGCGCGTCTGCCAATTCCGCCAGTTCCGCTGGCGTTTATTATCTTATCACCAATTTCCTATTATTGCGTAAATCTTGAGAATTGTCAATATAATTCTTTATAGGGAACAGGTGACTGGTGACTGGGGAATTGATGAGAGTTGATTGGGAAACAGAAAATTGATTACCCAGTCACCAATCACCAATCACCAATCACCAATCACCAAACAAAATGTAGACAAATCTACTCTTTACTGTAGAATCGAAACCAACTTCAAACCTTTATTGTTACTTATTTTTTGGAGGTAGGCTTATTAATTCTTCTAGCAGCTTACCAGAGGACAAGTTGTCACCTGAAGCAGACTCCTCAGTCTTGCAAATTTGGGGTGGACATTCTTTGCAAGGTCATGTAAGAATCAGCGGGGCAAAAAATTCAGCATTGGTAATCATGGCTGGAGCTTTGCTTTGTTCAGGAGATTGTCGGATTCGCAATGTCCCCTTATTGGCGGATGTAGAACGCATGGGGCAAGTTTTATCCGCTTTAGGTTTGTCCTTAACCAGACAAGGGGATATGTTAGATATCAATGCCCTAGATATCAGCACATCTAAAGCACCCTATGAATTAGTTACCCAACTGCGAGCCAGTTTTTTTGCCATTGGTCCAATTTTGGCGCGATTGGGTGTAGCACAAATGCCATTACCGGGGGGTTGTGCCATTGGTGCGAGACCAGTTGATTTGCACGTCCGAGGACTGCAAGCAATGGGGGCAGAGGTGCAAATTGAGCATGGTATTTGTAATGCCTACGTTCCTGGTAGCAATAAAAGATTGCAAGGAGCGAAAATTTACTTAGATACTCCCAGCGTTGGTGCAACCGAAACCTTAATGATGGCAGCTACCTTAGCTGATGGGGAAACCATTATTGAAAATGCAGCCAGAGAGCCAGAAGTAGTTGATTTAGCCAACTTCTGTAATTCAATGGGAGCAAAAATTCAAGGTGCCGGTACAAGTACCATTACCATTGTTGGTGTCGAAAAATTACATTCTACTGACTATACAATTATTCCTGATCGCATTGAAACAGGAACTTTTTTAGTCGCTGGCGCAATCACTCGTTCAGAACTGTTACTGTCTCCCGTAGCACCGGATCATCTAATTCCCGTCATTGCCAAATTGCGAGATATTGGTGTACCGATCATTGAAGAAGGTTCAGACTGTTTGCGAGTTTTACCCGCCGAAAAACTCAGAGCTACAGATATTGATACTTTACCCCATCCGGGATTTCCCACAGATATGCAAGCACCGTTTATGGCCTTGCTAACTTTGGCCGAAGGTGACAGTATCATTAACGAATCTGTGTTTGAAAATCGTCTGCGCCATGCTTCTGAGTTGAACCGCTTGGGAGCAGATATTCGCGTTAAAGGTAATACTGCCTTTGTTCGCGGAGTGCCAATGTTATCCGGCGCACCAGTAATAGGTACAGACTTACGAGCATCCGCAGCTTTAGTCATTGCGGGACTAGCAGCAGAAGGAAAAACCACTATTCAAGGACTAAAACACCTAGATCGTGGTTATGACAGATTAGATATGAAGTTACAGCAACTGGGAGCGAAAATTATTCGAGTAAATGAAGCATCGGCAGATGCTGAATTACATTCAAATCATCAAATCTCGTCAGCTTCTGCATCTATCTAGGGTCTAGAGCGTCGATTCAGTAATGCTAGGTAATTTGTTTTTACCTTGTAGGGGCGAAGCATTCGGGTGATAACCTATTGCTGAAACCAGTTCATATTCCATCCGAATGCTTCGCCCTTACGATTAATGAATCGGTGTTCTAGGAGTCAGGAGTCAGGAGTCAGGGAGAGAATATTAGAGCAAGTCCTAAGTTGACAATTTCATAGACAAAACTATACTTATATTGACAAAAATCAATATATTTTTAGGAAAAAATCAACTACTTGATATATAATACGGTGATATCAAGTATTGAATTGAGACTATTGCCGACGCGAAAACCAAGCAATGATGGTGGTAGTCTTTTTCAGAAACTTAATTGGAACACAATCGCGTCTGGCTAAGGCGTGAAAGTCTACTGAGGGATAACTGCTCCCATGCTCCCGTTGAAGTAGAAAGTAAAGTATAGTTTTGTCTAGGTTTTATATAGCAGAATATTAGAGAATATTAACTTTTGGCTTTTGCGATTCATATCATGTCCGGTGGAACACTTACGATCTCTATCAACAATAGTTGATGTTTGGACTAACCGATACAAAAAAGCTGATTGCTGTTAACTGATAGCTGAATGCTTACCCCAAAACAAAAATACCCCCCATTTCTGGAGGGTATTTTCTTATTTAACTAAGCTTATTAAACCCAGTTTCAGATTAACCGTTGATTGCAGGAGCAGTCAAAGCAACAGGAGCAACTTCACCAGCAGCTAAGTCT